>DATNKQ010000294.1:0-20462 GCA_035603315.1 Thermoanaerobaculia bacterium | reverse complement strand
CGGACGCGATGGACGCGCAGGAGGTTGGTCAGCGGCCGCTCGCGGATGGGGTGGCCCATGAGGACGATGATGCGGTCCCCTTCCCCCGCCAGCCCCGCCGCCTGGAGCTGGCGGTCGACGGCCTGCACGACGCCGTCCAGGTGCTCGACGTCGGTGGGGGCGACGAGCGGCCGTACCCCCCAGACGAGCTGGAGCTGCCGCGCCACCGGCGCCGCCGGGGTGAGGGCGATGATCGGAGCGTCGGGGCGGTAGCGGGCGATCAGGCGGGCGGTGAAGCCGCTCTGGCTCCAGCAGACGATGGCGCGCACGGCGAGCTCGGCGGCGGCGTAGACGGCGGCCGCCGAGACGACGTCGGGGACGTCGGGGCCGAGGCCGCCCTCCTCGCTCTCCTCGCTCTGAGACGGCGCTTCCGCGGCGGCGCCGTCGCGCTCGACGGCGTCCCTGGCCTGGGCACCGGCCAGCGGGCGCAGGAGCGGCGCCTGGCCGGCCCGGCTCTCCCGGCCGTAACTCTCGGCCTCGGCGATGATGCCGGCCATGGTTGCCACCGCCGCCACCGCGTGGCGGCCCACCGCCGTCTCCCCCGACAGCATGAGGGCGTCGGCGCCGTCCAGGACAGCGTTGGCGACGTCGGTCGCCTCGGCGCGGGTGGGGCGCGGCTCGGCGATCATCGACTCCAGCATCTGGGTGGCGACGATCACCGGCTTGCCGGCGCGGCGGCCGGCGGCGAGGATCTTCTTCTGCAGCACGGGGACGGTCGCCAGCGGCACCTCGACCCCGAGGTCGCCGCGCGCCACCATCACCCCGTCGCTGGCGGCGACGATCTCGTCCAAGTGCTCGATGGCGGTCGCCCGCTCCAGCTTGGCGACCACCGGGAGGCACCCGCCCGCCGCCGCCGAGGCCGCGCGCACGGCCTCCACGTGGGCAGCCTCGCCGACGTAGGAGGCGGCCAGGAAGTCGGCGCCCAGGCGCACGGCGAAGGCGACGTCGTCCAAGTCCTTGGCGGAGATGGCGAAGGGGAGGTCGCTGTCCGGGAGGTTGATCCCCTTGCCGGTGCTCACGGGGCCGCCGTCGATCACCCGCGCCCTGACTCCGACGGCTCCGGCCGCTCCGGAGGCCGGACCCTCCACCCGCAGCGCCACCCGGCCGCCGTCGATCAGCACCCGCTCGCCGTCCTTCAGGTGGCGCAGGAAGTCGGGGTCGTCGACCGGCAGGCAGGTCCCCTCGCCGCCGGCCGCCGGGCCGCCGCCCAGGCGCACCGTCTCGCCGGCCGCCAGCACCTGCTCGCCGTCCAGGCGGCCGAGCCGGTAGCGCGGGCCCATCAAGTCGACCATGACGGCGACGTGGCGGCCCTCCCGCTCGGCCACCCGCCGCACCCGCGCCAGGCGCTCCGCGTGCTCCTCGTGGGTGCCGTGCGAAAGGTTGCAGCGGAAGATATCGGCGCCGGCGCGCACCAGCTCGCGGATCACCTCCTCGTCGGAGCTCGCCGGCCCGAGGGTGGCGACGATCTTGGCGCGGCGCTCCATGGCGGGGCGAGTATAGCGGCCCGAACCTGGTCACAACAGCTGTGTAGTGGGCTCAACGGCTCAGAGGTAAAGGCCCGGCTTGCGAGCATGCGTCCGCTGAGGTAGGCTCTGCGCCATGAAAGAAGATAAAGGCAAAGTGGAGGAGGTCCTGCGGCTCCTCGAGACCGCCATCCACGTCTCGGGGATCTCGCGGCGGCAGCTCGAGAACCGGCTGCAGATGAGCCGCGGCTATCTGACGCAGGTGTTCAACGGGCGGATCGAGCTCAAGCTCCGCCACATCGAGGTCATCCTGGGCGAGATCGGGCTGTCGCCGGTGGCCTTCTTCCAGATGGCCTACGGGGAGCCGTCGGGCGCGCCCACCGGCAGCTCGACGCCGCAGGTCGAGCACCTGCTCTCCGCCTTCCGCACCATGGGCTTCGGCAATGCCGCACCGGCCACGCCCGCGGCCGCCGGCGCGCCCAACCAGGACATCCTGCGCGGTCTGGTGCGCGACGCCGTCGCCGAGGCCCTGGGCCAGCGGCCGCCGAGCGCCGAGTCCGGCGCCGGCCGGTCCGCGGCCAAGGGCGGCAGGAAGCCCGCCACCAAGCGCGCCGCAAAGACCCCCCGCGGGTAGGAGTGGAGCAGGAGCTAGGACGAGGACTCGGGCCGTGAGAACGGCCCGTGCTCGAGGCTCTTCAAGATTCCCGCCGCGATCTGCAGAAGGTCGAGAGTGGCCATCTCGCGCTCGGCCATCTCGCGCAGCACGAGGATGGCCGCGTACGCCTCGCGCTCGATGCCGAGGACGCTGAAGGTTTGGACCATCTCCTTGACGAGCGCCAGCACCTCGCCGTCCCGGCCCTGCCGCATGAGGACCATCGCGAGGTCGAGCGAGACGAGCGCCTGCTTGTAGGGAAGGTCGTTGGAAACGAACCCCTCCCGCACCTGCCGGAAAGCCGTCTCCGCACGGGCCAGGTCGCCGAGGCCGGCGGAGATTCTGCCTTCGAGCCAGCGCAGGCGAAGCCAGTTGATCTGTGCTCCTTGGCTGATGTATAGCGCGCGGTTGTTGAAGAGGAGGACGCGGGCCTGGCGGAAGTGGCCGAGATCTACCAACCACCACGCGAGGCCATGCTTTGCTGCGAGCTCCAATCCAGGGTCGCGCTGGCGGTCGATCATCGCAAGACCCCTCTGAAGCAGCGTGATGGCCTCCTCAGAGTTGTTCGCGTACCCCGTGTAGATGCCCTTCGATATCAGCGCCCGTCCGGCCAAGTGGGTCTCGCCAATCCGGCTGTAGAGACGGAAAGCGGAGTCCAACAGTCGGAAAGCACCGGCGAAGTCTCGTTGGCTGCTCTTCAACGTGGCGGAAATGTCCATCAGCTTGGCGGCGAGCAGAGGATCACCACTCCCTGATGCGCAATAGATGGCGGCTTGGCCCATAGCCTCCTCCGCGCCAGGAAGGTTCTCCAAGATCCTGCGGCAGTTAGCCAGCTCTGACCAAGCTCGAGCTCGTAAGTCGTTAACGGCAGATGAGCTGTATCGTTTTTCGGGCAGACTCTGTGCTGCAACGGCAGCGATTTCGGCAAAGTTACATGCCCGTCGCCTGTCCACCTGACGGAGCGAGACTGCTTTCTCGATGAGCGCCTCGCATAAGCCCCAGTTTCGACACCGGCCCGAGAGATCCTCCGCCTGCGTCACTGCGCGGGCAGAGTCTTGACGGTCGCTCTGAATGATTGCCACCTGTCGTTTCGCTGCGGCTATGGCTCTGTCAATTGGGGCGTCGTAGATAGCGGCGCCGTCGTCGATTGCAACCTGCTGTTCCTCGGACATCTGCCGGTAGAGCGCGGCGACTTGGCTCCGGCAGGTGTCGCAACGCCCAAGGTGAACGACCGCCGCCTTGAGCCGCTCCTCAGGTAGACCAAGCCTGACGAGGTTCTCCAGGGTCGTCCTGGCAGGATGTCTGGCCAACGCACTCCCTCCGCAAATCAATTGAAAAACGTCACGCGGATTCTCTCATACATCTCCCTCAGAGAAAAAAGGGGGCGGGCCCTAATTGGGGGGCCCGCCACGCAAGGTCTAGTAGGGCAGTCGTGTGTCTGCACCTTCCCGGGAGGGGGTGTCCCTAGTTGGGAGCACCTTGTGCGGGCACCCATTCGGTTCGATGCAGCCCCCCTCATTGGCTGTCACGGTGTGTTGCGCACCCCAGGTCGCACCCGCCTTGCTGAGAGCGGGGCGAGAGTCCACACCATCGGCCCCGGCAAGTGTCGACATCGGCAAGAACCCACTCAGCCAGCGCCAGATGTCGAGGGTGCCGGTGGCTGCTCCGGCCGGTTTGCTGGCGAGCAGGAGCCCCAGGGCCAGCGCGAGCGCGGCGATTCCACGGCGTACATTGATTCTGGTCATCTCATCTCTCCCTTTCCCGACGGGCGCTGCCGGAGGCCCCCATGGTCCCGTGGCCCGTGGGGCAACTCTTTGGGTTGCTGAGGCCATAGTGCCGCGACCGACGGAGGATCGGTCCACGAGGGGTGACCGGCCGCCGGCAGACTGCCCTTGGCGCGGCTCTATCGCGCTTCTACGGATTTTTTATTCCAGAGCGGAAACTACATCGTTCTGGAGCCGAAGACAATCCATGCGCAAATAGCGTACCGTCACGCCCGCTCCTCTCCGCCATCCTCTAGAAAGATGCATCTGGGTCGCGGTGCATCCGTCTAGAATGACCTCCGCCTGGTGCACGACAAAATGAAGGCGGAGAGAGTGCAGGAGGAGCTGGCGATCCAGGAGATCGGCCGGCTTAGGCCGAGCGCCAAGAGTTAGTCCCGCGCTAAACAGGGGGCCCTTCGGGCCCCCTTCTTGATCATCGGGAGCGGGCGCGCCCCGCACTCTCACACGGGCTCTAGAGCAGCCGGCTCGCCAGAATCCTCCCCACCTGCTCGATGACTCCCGGCCCCGCGGCTTCGAGGATCTCCGCCAGGGCGCGCGGCGAGCGGGCGAGGGCTTCCGCGAAGTGGAGGGCTTCGATCCAGGAGGGTTCGTAGCGGGGGAGCCAGCCGGCGACCTGGGCTCCCTGCTCTCCGTAGACGGCGAGGACGGGGAAGCCGTCCGGTCCTGACTCTTCGCCGAGATGGAAGAGCGGCTCTCTTTCGACCGCCGGGAGGATGGCGGCGAAGAGCTGCGCCGTCTCCTCGTGCCAGAAGGTCCCGGCCGGCTCGTCGCCGCCCTCCAAGCTCTCCCAGTCGCGAAGGACCGCGACGGCCCCCTTGCGGTCGCGGATCGCCTCCCGCTTCCAGGGGCCGGCGAGCTCGGCCTCGGAGGCGGTGATCGTCTCGTCGCGCTCGCGGAGAGTGGCGAGGAAGGCGGGGGAGAAGACGTTGCTGGCGGGGGAGCTGGTACGATCTTTCGGGGTGTGCATAGGGCGTTCTCCTGTGTGCACTCAAGGGGTCGGCGGAGGTTGATGCTCTGCCGGCCCCGTTTTCGGGGTCGGGAGGAGCGTCCTCCCGGGTGGGAGGAGTCTACCATGAGATGGCGTAAATCAAGCGAAAGATAGTCCGTGAAGGATAGCTCGCGGCCTGCGCGCCCGGCACAGGTCCGGGCGCCACTCTTGGGAGGCGGGGAAGAGCGGCGCCTGTTTCCCGGCGCCGGCGATCAGGGCTTCTCGCGCCGGCTCACGCCCAGCGAGCGCCCGCTTCCCTCGCTGGTCGCGAACTCGGTCGGCCGGGGTTTCCCGGGTTGGGCGAGGCAGTACTTGTAGAGGTCCCCGGCGATCTCGTAGATGCCCAAGTGGGTCTTGCCGCTGGGCCCCGCCTCGTCCATGACGTCGATTTCTTTCGGGGTCTTCGCGGGATCGAGCTTGATCGTCCCGGAGGCGACGATCTTGTCTCCCACCTTGATCATCCACCTGTTCCCCTCCTGCACGAGCTTGGTCGCCGGTCCCTCTTTCGGCGGCGTCTTCTCGTCCACCAGCGTCTTGCCCTCGTTCTCGAGCGAGATGGTGACCCAGGTCCCCTGGAGCTTGGCGAGGTCCTCCTCGGCAGAGGCCGCCCTGGCGGGGCCACTGGCTCCCATCAGTAGTGCGACGGAAAGCAGTAGGAAGCAAACGATCTTCATGAGAATCCTCCTTGTTTTCCCCTGCGTGCCGACCCGCGGGCAGGCAAAATGTAGGGGCGACCCCCCGTGGTCGCCCTCTACCGGCCGAGGGCGTCGCCCGCCATCCCGGTGCCGAGGACGCGGGCGCGGACCTTGGCGAAGGCGGTGTCGCGGGCCGTCGAGGTGTCGTCGCCGAAGGGGGAGAAGCCGCAGTCGTCGGTCGTTCCCAGCCGCTCGACCGGGATGAACTCGGCGGCCTCGAGGACGCGGTCGCGAACCTCCTCGGGCGTCTCCACCCGCGGGTCGATGGGGTCGGTGACGCCGACGAAGACCCTCTGCTCCGGCCGCGAGACGTCGCGGACGACGCCAAGGACCCGCCGGCGGTCCGCCTCGCTCGCCAGCTGGAGGTAGAAGTTCCCCGCCTCCAGGGTGAAGAGGTCGGGCAGCAGCTCGGCGTAGTCGACGTCGGCGCTGTGGGTCGAGTCCTGGTCGCCGCCGGGACAGGTGTGGACGCCGATGCGCCGCCGCTCCTCGGCGGTGAAGCGGGCGAGCACCTGGTTGTTGAGGGCGACGAACTGCCGCAGCAGCCCGCGGGAGGGGTCGAGCTTGATGGATAGCCGGCCTTCCGTGAAGTCGATCTGCACCGAGTGGGCGCCCGCCTCGAGACAGCCGCGGATGTCCGCCTCGGCCTCGTCGACGAGGTCGGCCAGGAACGCCTCCCGCGGATAGCCGTCGACGCCGTCCTGCGGGTAGAGCAGGCTCAGGGCCGAGGCCGAGATGACGGCCTGCTTCAAGGGCGTGGAGGTGAGCGGCTTGGCCGCCGCGAGATAGCTCGCCGCATGGGTGCGATAGCGGAAAGGGCCGGCGGTCAATCGCGGCAGCTGCCGCACGTGGCCGTCCTTGAAGGGGATCTTCACCCCGTCCGGCGCCAGGTTGGCGGCGCCGTGGATGGGATAGGTGGCGAAGCTGGGCTTGGTCTGCTCGCCGTCGGTGATCACCGGCGACCCGGTCGCCTCGAAGCGCTTGAGAGTGTCCCGGAGCGCGGCATCGAAGAGAGCGGTCAGCTCCGCCGCGGGACGGGACTCCCGGACCGCCGCGATCAGCTCAGGGGGACGGGGGATGCTGCCGATCGGTTCGGTGGGGATCTTCATGCCCGAAGTCTAGCGGAATAAATCCGCGAAAACGGAGTCTAGGTTTGGCGAAGGCAGTCCGCCGCCGGCAGCGTGCCGACCGGCGAACCCCAAGCCCCAATCCGCCGCGTGATGCGGCAAAGGAGAGCCATGAGAACCTATCGCACCTTCCTCCGCCTGACCCTTCCCGTCCTTCTGCTGGCGCTCGCCGCCGGCGCGCCGGCGGTCGCCGCCAGCGCGGCCGGGAGCGCCGCCGCCATCAAGATCCTCGAGCCCGCCGACCACGCATCGTTGGACGCCGGCGAGGCCTATCCCTTGAAGTACGAGGTGACCATGGAGCCGGGGGCCGACCACTTCCACGTCTGGGTGGACGCCGAGCGCGGCCCCGGCATCCACGACCTCAAGGGAACCTACACGCTGCCGAAGATGACCCCCGGGGAGCACGTGATCACGATCAAGGAGGTCGACAAGGGCCACGTCCCGACCGGCCTCCAGAGGTCGATCCGCGTGACCGTCAAGTGATCGACATCGTCTACGTCCTCGTCCAGGCGGTGCACAACCTAGGGGCCGTCGCCGTGGCGGCGAGCCCCGCCGTGGCCCTGGGGTTGCGGGGGAGCGCGCCGCCGATCGAGCGCCGACTGGCCTGGACGCTCCTCGCCGCCTGGGGGCTCCAGGCGGCGAGCGGCGCCGGCTTCGCCGCCGCCAGCTACGGCTTCAAGGGGCAGCTCCCGGAGGTCGCCGGCGTCGCCCTCGCCGCGCTGGCGGTCAAGGTCGCCGCCACCGTCCTGGGGTTCGGCCTCGCGGCGCTCCTCCTGTGGACGGGCCGGCTCACCCGGCGGCGGAGCCGCGCCGCCGCCTGGGCAGCCTGCCTCGGGCTCGCCGTCGTCGCCCTCTCGTCGGCAGCCGTCCTCCGCTGGTTCCTCTGAGGGATCTGCAGGGTGCCACCGCTCGGGCTGGCCGCGGGTGGGGATACGATGTCCGCGCGGGTGGCGGACCTCTCCGCCCTGCCGACCATGCCCATCCTTTTTCGCGATCGCGCTTCCCGGCGGGACGGCCGGCTCCACCGCTTCGAGGCGGCCGTCCTGCCGCATCTCGACTCCGCCTACGACCTCGCCCGCTGGCTGACGCGGAGCGACGCGGAGGCCGAGGACGTCGTGCAGACGGCCTGCCTGCGGGCGCTCAAGGGCTTCGACGGCTTCCAGGGGGCCAACCCCCGCGCCTGGCTCTTCGCCATCGTCCGCCACGCCTTCCACGACTGGCTGCGGCAGCGCAGCCGCGGCCACGAGATCGCTGACCCTTTCGACGAGGAGATCCACACCCAGGAGGCCGGTTCGCAGGGCGAGGGACCGGAGGCGCGGCTGCTGCGGCAGGCCGACGGCCGGCTGCTCAGGGAAGGCTTCGCGGCGCTGCCGCTGCCGCTCCGCGAGGCGATGGTGCTGCGGGAGATCGAGGGGCTGTCGTACAAGGAGATCGCGGCGGTCGCCGGCATCCCCATGGGCACCGTCATGTCGCGCCTGGCGCGCGCCCGCCGCCAGCTGCAGGACTTCCTCATCGCCCACGGGGCCAAGGAGCCGACGCCATGAACGCCACGAGCTGCCCACGGACCGCGCCGGAGGTCGCCGCCTACCTGGACGGCGAGCTCGACCTGGCGCACGCCGTGGCCTTCGAGCGCCACCTCGAGGAGTGCCCGGCCTGCGCCCGCGAGCTGGCCGCCCAGGAGGCCCTGCGCGGCGCCATCCAGGACCACGCGGCGGAGCTGCGCTTCCACCCCACGCCGGCGCAGACGGAGCGCCTCCGCCGCGCCGTCCGCCAGGCCGGCGGCCCGGCGGAGGTCCCCGCGTTCCGCCAGTGGCGCCAGCTTTCGGCGATCGCCGCCCTCCTGCTGGTGGCGGTCACCTCCTGGAGCCTGGGCCGCCTCTGGCCGCCGCGCCCGGCTGCCGGCCTCGCCGAGGAGGTCGTCGCGGGCCACGTCCGCTCGCTCCTGGCCGGCCACCCGGCCGACGTCGCCTCGACCGACCGCCACACGGTCAAGCCCTGGTTCACCGGTAAGCTCGACTACGCGCCCGCCGTCATCGACCTCGCCGGCCAGGGGTTCCCCCTGATCGGCGGACGCCTCGACTACCTCGGCCACCACCCGGTCGCGGGCCTCGTCTACCGCTCCGACCGCCACGTCATCAGCCTCTACACCTGGCCCGCCGCCTACACCGAGGATCGCGCCGGCCCCGTCCCCGAGGCCGCCACCCGCCAGGGCTTCCACCTCCGCCACTGGACGCGGAACGGCATGGCCTACTGGGCGGTCTCCGATGTCGAGGAGGACCGCCTGAGCCGGTTCGCACGCCTGCTGGCGGGGAGTTGACGGGGGCGCCCGCTACCGGTCCCGCCGCGGAAAGAGTTAGTGTTGCTCCAACCGAACCGAGGAGGACCTCGAGCCATGAGAACCCGGAGCATCGCGACGACCCTGCTGATGGCGGCGGGCCTGCTGGCCGCCGTCGCGGCGCGCGCCCAGGAGCCGCCGCCGTACCAAGGCAACGACGACCAACCGCCGCCGCCCGAAGCCGCCGGCGCCGATCCGGCGGTCGCTTCCGACGACTACTTCTATGGGCAGCTGGCGCCCTACGGGCGGTGGGTGGGGCGCGACGATCTCGGCGAGGTCTGGGTGCCGCAGGTCGCGCACGGCTGGCGCCCCTACACGACCGGCCACTGGATCTACACCGACCAGGGTTGGGCCTGGGTGGCGGACGAGCCCTGGGGCTGGGCGGCCTTTCACTACGGGCGCTGGCTCTACGCGCCGGACCTCGGATGGGCCTGGGTGCCGGGCCACGTCTGGGCGCCGGCCTGGGTGGCCTGGCGCCACGGCGGCGGCTACCTCGGCTGGGCTCCCTTGGGGCCGAACATCGGCTTCCGGGCGGAGGTGGGGCTCGACATCGCCGCCGCCGCCATCACCGCCGGCTTCTTCACCTTCGTCGTCGAGCGCGAGATCCTGGCGCCGCGCGTCTCGCTCGTCATCCTGCCGGGAGTCCGCAACGTGACGATCGTCCGCGAGACCACCAACATCACGAACTACACGGTGGTCAACAACCGCATCGTCGACCGCGGGGTCGACGTCCATCGCATCGAGCAGGTCACCGGCCGTCCGGTGGCGCAGGTGCGGGTGGCGACGTTGGTCACCGGCGGCAGGGGAAGGCCCGGGGCGTTTTATCAGCCGGCGGTCGTCACGAACGCGGCGCGGGTGACGCACGCCGAGTTCGGCAAGGCGCTCCCGGCGCAGGTGGCGGCGTGGAAGACCCACGCGGCGCAGCACCCTGCCTCGACGGGCGCGAACACGGCCGACCGTCGGACTCTCGCGAAGACTTATAACTCGTCGCACAGCAACACGGCCAACACGTCGGTCGCGGGCCACACCGGCTCGTCCTCGACCTCCACCCATGCCCACACCGCGACGTCGACCACGGGACCGTCGCACACCCACCCGACGACGTCTTCGTCGACCACCCACACCACGTCGACGCCGTCGACCCACACTTCGTCGAGGCCGTCGTCGACGCATACCACGTCGTCATCGTCGTCCGCTCACGGCACGACGTCGTCGACCCACGCCCCATCGGGGCAGACCCACACCACGACGTCCGGCTCGTCGTCGGGCCAGAGCCACCCGCAGTCGCATTCGTCCGCGAAGCCAGCCAAGCCGCCGGAGAAACCCCCCAAGCCGCCGGCGTAAGGCGCGGTGCCACCGTTTGCTCGACGGTGCCATGATCGCAGCGACCGTGCCACGGCTTGGGGCCACGCTAGAGCTCTTGACTTCGTTCTCCTCGGCGTTATCATGAACGCGAATCTTGAAAGGAGTCCAGAATGCGCAAGTGTCCGGCTTCGTTGGCGTTCGGATTTGCCGTGCTGCTTTCGGGCTCCTCCGCTGCATGGGCGCAGCTCAGCTCCTTTGCGGTGCTGGGTGGCTCGACGGTGACCAATACCGCCACGCCCACTACGGTCAACGGCAACCTTGGCGTCTCACCGGGCAGCGCGGTCACCGGCTTTCCGCCGGGGGTGGTGACCGGAGGGACGATCCACGCCGCCGATACGGTCGCGGCGCAGGCCCAGACCGACCTCACGACCACCTATGACAACCTGGCAGGCACGTCGTGCGGCCTCGACTTGTCGGGCCAGGATCTGGGTGGAAAGACGCTCACGCCTGGCGTCTATTGTTTCTCCACCTCGGCCCAGTTGACGGGGACGCTCACTCTCGACGCGCAGGGCAATCCGAACGCCCTTTTCGTCTTCCAGATCGGCAGCACGCTCACCACCGCGAGCGCCGCGTCCGTGCTCTTGATCAACGGCGGGTCGAACTGCGGCGTGTTCTGGCAGGTCGGTAGCTCCGCGACCCTGGGGACGGGCACCGCGCTTCTCGGCAGCATCGTCGCGCTCACCAGCATCACCCTAAATACCGGCGCCAGCGTGTCGGGGAGAGTCTTGGCGCGCAATGGCGCCGTGACGCTGGATGACAGCCACGTCGCCGTATGCAGCGGAGGTTTCGGTGGCGGGGGTGGTCCCATCTTCCCGGCGTTCAACGTGGCGATCCCCACCCTCTCGGAGGGGGCGATGATCGTGCTGACGGTCCTTCTGCTGCTGTCGGCGGTGGCGGCGCTGCGCAGGCGAGCCGCCTAGTTCCCCTGCCCGTCGTGCTGGAGCTCACCGCCTCCGAGGGGCAGGGGGGGGCTCTGCTCCGGCACCCTTCTTGCTCGTAGGTGAAGCCCTGGAGGCTACCGCCATGGCGAACGATACGAAGAGACCCGAGAAGAGCGGCGCTGCGACGCCGCAAACCCTTCGCTACGACGAGGACCGGACGCCGGGATCCTCGGGCCTCGGCCCGGAGTCCGGCGGCCAGTCCGGCGACACCTCCGGGCTGTCGCGCGACGAGATCGAGGGGCCGGAGAGCGTCGAGGAGCTGGTCGAGGAGGGGCAGGCCTACGAGGCCGGGGTGATCAGCGGCGTCGAGGACGCTCCCGACGCCGACCAGGGTCCCGTCCGCACCCGCCAGGTCCCCGAGGACGACGTCCCGCAGGAATACCTGGACGAGGACTGAACTCGGGCCCGAGTTTCAGCTCGAGCTCCGCCGGCGTACCGAACCCAACGCCCGCGTGCCATCCCCGACGCTTGGGGATCGCTCCAGATCTCCGGGCGGCGGTCCAGACGCCGGGGGACGCTAATTTTCCTGCGGGGATGAAGCCGGGAGGATTTTTGTCGATCCCGACGGGAAATTGGCGATCCACACCGATTGGATTGGGATTTTTCGGAAAAATCTGCGGGGGAAAGCCTGCCCATCTCGGGGGGAGGCCTCCCCTTCTTGGGATACCCCTCCCCCTCGTTGGGGTAGGCCTGCCCCAACTTGGGGCACCCCTCCCCCTCGTTGGGGTACCCCTGCCCCTGCTTGGGGTACCCCTCCCCCTTCTTGGGATACCCCTGCCCCTTCTTTGGGGACCCCTCCCCCTCGATTGGGGAACCGTCCCCCTTCTTGGGGCCGGCCCCTACCTCTTCGGGAAACCTTCCCTGGATAGGACGCTCAAGGAAGCCTTCTTCCGCTCCAACTTCAGCCGAAGGGAGGGCGGAAGCCGCCGTTCCGCTCTACAACATCTGGCTCCCAGGAATGCTTCCCCCGTTCGATGATTCCCGGCTCCGCGGCTCCGGCGGTCGCGCAGCGGCCCGCTTGCCTTGACTCCGGCAAACGCTCGCCAGTAATCTCCTCGCGTCCAACCCAATTCGAGCCGTAGCCAGCAGTCTGACGCTGTTCGACCGCCGCAAGGCGCTGCCGGAGGCAAGGTATGAACGCTGCACGCTTCGCTGGAGCTTCGATCGCCGTCTTCGTCGTCCGCACCGTACTCAACTACGTCTTCTACGGGGTCGTCCTGCACGAGCGGCTCGAGGCGATCTCCGCCGCCCATCCCGGGATGTTCCGGGAGGTGGTCCCGGCCTTCATCGCGCTCGACTGGTCACCGCCATCATCCTCACCTTCGTGATCGCCAAGGCTGGCTCCGCGTTCGGAGGTGGGATGAAGGGAGGCGTGACGATCGGCATCCTGGTCGCGATCCTCTCCCCGGTGCTCGGCGGCCTTTACAACTTCTTCAGCCAGACCTTCTATCCCGCCGACCTTTTGTGCCTCGAGTCCGTCTACCAGATCGTCGCCCACGCGATTCAGGGAGCCATCGCGGCAGCCATCTACAAGTCGGCGTAGGGCCTTGCGCCTGCACGTCGTGATGTCCCTCGAGCTGACCTGGCCGGGATGGGCTGCATCACCCCGGCCCTTTAATGCAGCCTGGGCCCTCTAGGCAGTTGCGTACCAACGATGAGCGATCGCTCAAGGGCAGGTCGCGAAGGCGCCTGTGTCTTGGATCGGTTGGAACGCCTTTCCCTGCGGATTCATGTAGGTCCTCATGGTGCCGTTCTTTGTGTCCGTGACGGTGATAACTGTGTGAACATTTGTCAAGCCGCCTGCGAACACCCAATAGTGGCCGCCGAGGCCGCATCCGTTTAGAACCTTCACCACAGCCTCGACATTGGAATCGGCAAAGAACCACAGGTATCCGGTATCCGAGGTGAGGTCGACGACATGCGCCGTGCCCGCATTGCCATGGCCCGCATCATAGGTGCCGCTTACTTTGAAGCGTCCGTTGTTCAGGCACAACGTAGTGTCATTTGGTATGCAGTTGGCGGTCGCTCCGCTGCACTGAAGTGTCAGCGTGTAGTTGCCAAGCTCGAAGAGGCCATCGAGATTGGTCACGCCCCACGTCCAAACCCCGGTTTGATCTAGTGTGAAGCTGACCTGCGTCGAGCCGACGCCGCCATTGAAAGCCGCATTATTCGGGGTCGGATCAAGGAGGTCTAGGAAAGGATCGAACGCTGAACTGCTGAGGGTGCCTGTCACCGACTCGCCGCTGGTGCCGTTGAACGCAAAGAGATCGGCGACCGAGCCGGAACCCAGGCTGCAATCGCCCGGATCCAAGCTGCCGTGGATCGTCTGTCCGCAGGAAATTGACTGCGTAACACAGGTCGATGCTTCCCGTTTCGCAATTGTGGCGCGAAGGCTTTGAACTTTTTCTTCGATAGCGGCAGGTAACTGAGCCCTTAGACCAAATGGGTAAGCTGTGACAAGAAGAAACACAACCAGCGTCAACTTGCGCATTGGAACTCTCCCTCTTCCCTTGGTGGGAATCTAAATTTTTACAAATTTTACTGAGGGGTGAACGAAAGCGCAATCTTATTCGCTTAGCACAATATTGCTCAACATCGTCGTGGAGATGGACCCCCTCGAGGATCGCCGCCGCCCGCTAGTCAGACTCAACTTCGCGTGGGGAATAGCGCTCGATCCATTTCAAGCTGACGTGTCAGTCGGCCGTCCGCTGCCCCTCGCCGGCCAGGTAGAAGCTCTCGACGTGCCCCGGCCAGTCGGCGAGCTGGCCGCCGCGCCAGGCGCGGCAGATCTCGTCGACGGTGAAGCGGCCGAGCCGGCGGTAGCTCTCGGTCTGCGACTCGTTGAACCACTGATCGGCCGTCGTCTGGTGAGGGAAGTCGGGGTTTGCCGTCGCGTAGCTGTCGACGTCCGGCGGCTCGTCGCCCAGGCGCACGGGTTTGATGTAGATCAGCCGCCCGTCCTCGCAGGGTCCGTCGACCGCCGAGTAGCGGATGACCGCCGTGGCGCAGCGGCTCCGCCGGGCGCGGAGCGGCCGCACGACCTCGCCGTGGAAGTCGATGGGGATGCGGAGGTCGATCTGGATCTTGCGCAGGGCGTTGCCGAGGTCGTCGAAGGCGAAGCCGGGGTCGGCCCCGCCGTCGAGGACGACGATCGAGCGGCAGCGCCGGCGCACCATCTCGTAGAGCCCGAGGTTCTCGAAGTGCCCGCCGTCCGAGAGGTAGACGTACGCGCTCTCGTTCGAGGTCAGCCCGAAGGCCTCGCGGACGAGCGAGCGGATGGCGGAGCGCGGTCCTGGGTCCCTCCAGGTGTCTTTCCCCGCCGGGCCGGGGTTGCCCAGCCAGGCGCCCAGGCGGGCGTTGAAGAGGGTCATGATGAAGCCCACCACCGGCGAGGAGTGGTAGCCCATGCTGGGGCTCGCCGCGGCGCCGGAGATGGCGACGGCGGTCCCCAGCGTGATGCCGTCCGCGCCGCCGTACTCCGCGGCGGGCCGGTAGCCGAGGTCGCAGTTGCCGCAGTGGAGCGGCGTGACGGTGAAGGCCTGCGCCTTGCGCTGCTGCCAGTCCAGGCGGGTGGTCGCCACCAGGTTGAGCGTGAGGTTGACGACGTGGAGCGGCCTCAACCGCGGATCCAGGCGGTGGATGGGGAAGTCGTCGTCGCGCGCGAAGCCGGTGAAGCGGCTGGCGCGGCGGGCGGCGTTCGACGCCCCCAGGTAGGCGCGGATGAGGCGGTCGCGGTACATGCCGTGGAGCGAGAAGGTGTTGATGTTGACGAAGTGGGCGGTGATCCAGCCGAGCGCCAGGAGGATGCCGGCCAGGAGGACGCGGAGCCCCGGGCTCGAACGGTCGAGCATGGCGTTGTGATCCTTCCAGCCGATCGCCTCGCCGCCGGCGAACCCGATGCCCGACAGCGAGTGCAGCTCGGCGAGCAGGAGGTTGGAGAGGATCGTCAGCCCGACGCCGAGGACGACGAGGAAGAGGAGGGGAGCGAGCTTGACGGCCAGCGACTGGGCGGCGCCCTTGAGCTTCGATCCCGAGCCGGCGCGCTCGCCGCCGGCACCCGGCGCGGGCGCGCGGCCGGAGGCGCTCAACCAGGCGCAGATGGCCCCCACGGCGCCGAAGGAGCCCTGCGCCCAGGTCCGCCAGCCCAGGGCCCAGCGGGGGGCCAGGAGGACGACGACGCACTGCCCGAGCCAGGCGACGGCGGCCAGGAGGACGCCCGCCACGGCGCGCGACATCCACTCGCGGTCCTCGTCCTTCAGGAAGTTGCTCGACAGGCCGATGAAGACCGTGGTGCCGAGGCAGTAGCCGAGGAGGATGGCCGGCGGGCCGAGGGTCACGTACATCCCCCAGGAGATCTGGGAGCCGGGGTGCGGGTGCGGGCTGGAGAGGAGGAAGTTGGTCGCCGCCCAGGTGGCGAAGCCGGTGCTTGCGGCCATCGAGGCGATGGCCAGCGACATCGGCCCGAACAGCAGGCGCAGGGCCCGGCGGAACGAGCCGCCGTAGAAAATCAGGTAGGCGAGCCAGGCGGCGGCGGCGGGGAGCACGGTCCAGCCGATGACGGAGCTCAGGTTCGAGTAGTCGGAGAACTTGGAGCCCAGGAAGTAGAGCGAGTCGAACATGAGGAAGGTGAAGACGGCGCCCATCAGCGGCGCCAGGACCTTGGACAGGTAGTCGCCGCGCGAGTGATCGCGGTTGCCCATCGCCGGCAGATAGCGCATGGTGTTGAAGAGCGCCATGGCGAAGAGGAAGGCGGAGAGGCCGGGCAGCACGAACTGCACCCAGGGCGAGCCGCTCACCGCATTGAGGGCCGGAGCGCGGTAGTCCGGCGGCAGCGGGCCGCGGAAGACGGCCCGGCTGTAGATGAGCTCGGGGAACGACAGCAGCGCCATGCCGATGCGCGGCAGCATGAGGGCGAACATCAGGAGGGGGATCAGCACCAGCCAGTTGAGGAGGATGTTGCGCAGGACGATGGCGGCGAGCGTCCAGACGTCGCCCGAGAGCGCGCCGACCCGCGGCGAAAGATAGCTGTTGTACTCCCGCAGGTGGCGGACGGGATCGGGCGTCCCGGGCGCCGCGGGCGGGGCGTCGCGGCGCAGCTGGGGCACGACCTTGGCGAGGCCGCCCGCCCGGTTGACCCAGGCCGAGAGCCAGCTGCCGATGAAGCCGCCGCCGGAGACCGTCGACAGATAGTCGAACTGCTCCAGCAGGCCGTGCTCCGCCAGCCCCTGGATGGCGCCGAGCGCGAAGGTGGCGCTGCGGATGCCTCCGCCCGAGATGCAGAGCGCCGACAGCGGCTGCGGATCGCCGTGCACCTGCCGGTAGAGCTCCGCCGGCTCGGCGCCCGCGATGTCCGAATCCGGCCGCAGCGCGCGGTACTCGCCCGCCAGGATCTCCCCTACAGAGAGCGGCTCTTCCGGCATCGGCACGTTTCCTCGCCGTCGGTGTCTCGAAAACGGGTTGAGGCGCGCAGTATAGCAGCGCTGGGAGCGCCGGCGTCCCGCCGGCATTCAGTCGTTCCTAGCGCCGCCGGCGGGCCGCGAGGTAGATCGCCAGGCCGATGGCGTTGGTGAGGGCGATCAACCCCGAGATCTTGAGCGCGAAGCTCAGGCGGCTCTGCACCTCGATGATGGGGACGATCGACAGCGCCAGGTAGAGGAGCGTCATCAGGAGCCCCGAGAGGGCGCAGATCTTGAGCCACAGCGGCGGGCGCGGGCGGACGCCCCGCAACCCGAAAAGGGGCAGCACGAACATCGCCACGTAGGTGAGGGCGTAGAAGACGCCGGAGGCGTTCCACAGGAGCTGGAAGGCCTCCTGCTTGCCGACGCCGATCAACCCCACGAGCCCCAGCACGAGGGTGGCGGCGGCGACGAAGAGGATCGAGTTGACCGGCGTGCGATAGCGGGCGTGCAGGCGGGTGAACCACTCCGGCAGCAGGCGGTCCCAGCCCGCCACCATCGGCAGGCGCGTGTTGCCGGCGAACATCACGCTCGACTGCGCCATGCGGATGGCGAGGAGCGCCAGGATGGCGAGCGGCGCCACGGCGGCGGCGAAGGGGAGCGCCCGCGAGCCCTCGGCGAGCACCTGCGGGATGGGGGCGATGAGGTCGATGCGGGCCTGCGGCACGAGCGCCAGCACCGAGCTGGTGCCGAGGATGAACATCGCCGCGATCACCGGCGCCGCCAGCGCCACCGAGCGGGTCAGCGAGCGCACCGGATCGCGGCACTCGCCGCTGTGGATGGCGACGTACTCGAACCCGCCCAGGGCGCCGAACCCCATCTTGCCGAGCAGGTTGAGCGTCATGAGGGAGAGGACGGGCGTCTCGATCCGCAGCGGGTGGTACTCGGCGAGCGAGCCGCGGGCGCGGTTGAGCCAGGGGAGTACGACGATGGCGGCGAAGGTGAGGAGCATGAGGGCGCCGCCCGCCTTGTGGACCCACTTGCCGACGCTCAATCCCACCGTCGTCACCAGCGCGAGGGCGACGACGATGAGCAGACTGACGGCGGCGATGAACGGCTTGCTGGCGGTCAGCCCCTCGCCGTCGGGGCCCAGGATGTAGCGCAGGTACTGGGTCACCTGGAGGCCGATCTCCGAGGTGTTGAGGATGGCGAAGAGCCAGAGGTTCCAGGCCACGAGGAACCCCAGGAGCTCGCTGCCGCCGAGCTTCGCCCACTGGTAGAGGCCGCCCTCGAGCGGCATGATGCGGTTCAGGTAGGTGACGACGACCGCCGAGGGGAGATAGAAGAAGACCATCGCCAGCAGCCAGAGGACGACGTGCGAAGGCCCCTGCTTGGCGGCGACGCCGATCCACGGCAGGCCGACGATGAACAGCACCTGGGTGAGCGCGAGGTCGGTGAGCCCGAGCTCCTTCCTGAAGACGCCGCTCCGAGCCTCGACGCGAGCCTCCTCGCGCCGCAGCTCGGCGGCCACCTCACCGTCCTGCTCCTCGCTCATGGTCCCCATGACTGGAGAGCGAAGAGTATCCGTCGGGAACCTGCCGCTCAACCCGGTGGCGCCGGCTTCGCGGGCGGGATCGCGGCCGCGGGGCGCAGAACGCCTTCGCGGTCCTGGTGCGGCGCCGGTTGGACGCGGAGAGTCCGCGCCCCGTGGGGTGCGGCCCGCTTCGCCTGCGACCATTTCGCTGCCGACTTGGCCTTCGGAGGGGCGGCGCCGCGCGGCACGCTCACCACGTTGAGAGACGGCACGCCGTTCTCCGGCCAGAGCGCGACGTAGCGGTAGGCGCTCGCGTCGGCGAAGAAGCCGCCGCGGATGTAGTGGCCGATCCAGGTGCCGTCGGGAATCCAGGCAGCGCGGGCGCCGCCGGCGAGCGAGAGATCGGCCGGCGCCGTCCAATCCCAGCCGTCCTTCACCGCCGAGTAGCGCGCCACCAGCTCGCCGGCGTGCGTCGTCTCGAGCCAGTAGAGAACCGCCGCGTTGGTCGTGCTCGCCTCCGCGCCGTCGGACTCGACGAAGCTCCCGAAGAGCACCTGACCGTCGGGGTCGGCGGCGCGCACGACGTTGAGCGGCACCTGCAGGGCGGTGCCGTCCTTGCCCACCGAGATGCCGATCACGAAGCGCACCTGGCGGCCGTTCTCGATCCGGGGGTAGGCGACGCGCACGGTGTCGGCCTTGCCGCTGCCGATGCGGCTCAAGCTCACGATCGCCTGGTACTCGACGGTGACGTTCGCCGGTAGCGCGGACTGGGAGAGCGTCCCGCATTCATCGAAGGTGCCGCTGCCGTTCGCGATCACCGTCGAGCCGGTGGGCGCGCTGGCGCCGGCAACGTCCCCGGGGTCGATCCAGTACACGACGACGCGGTTTCCCTGGGCGGTGCCGACGCAGTGAGCGAGGAACAGCCGGCCCGACGGCGTGGTGGTCATCGTCAGCGGCTCCCACGACGGAAGCTCGATCGGCGACTTGTTGAAGTGCGATCCGTCGTCCGAGTAGAGCAGCAGGTAGGCGTCGGCGGCGTGCTCGGCGGCGAACTGCTGGAGGGTGCCGGAGACTGCGCGCACGGTGACGTAGAGGCGCGAGCTGAAGGGATCGGCGTACACCTCTTGGCGGTCCCAGCCGCCGACCCAGGGCTGCGTCTTGTCGTCGTTGACGCCCTGCGGCCAGGCCCACCTGCCGCTGTCGATGACGGCGCTGTCGACGTCGGGCAGGCGCGTCCAGTGCGCGCCGCAGTCGCTGGATGTCAATTGGAGCATGGAGCCCCGCGAGCCCGCCGGGAGGCCGCTGCCGTTGGCGGCGACGGCGTCCCACCACTCGGGCTGCGATGGGAGGGTGGCGCTCGACGAGAAGAGCCACGAGAGGTACCAGGCGCCGCTGGGAAGCCGCAGGACGTGGTTGTCGGCGCTCACGAAGTTGTCGGTGGCGGCCAGCTGGAGGGTGCTCGGCGCCAGCGCCGTAGCGGTGAGCGGCATGCCCGCCGGCAGCGCCGCGGTCAGCACCTCGGGGGCGGTGCCCCCGCCGGAAGTGACGATGAGGCCGGCCGTCTGGCAGCCGGAGCCGCCTGCTGCAGCGCCCTGGGCACGCATCTCGCCGAGGCCGGCCGCGACCGCGAGCTGGGTGCGCGACGTCTGCACCGAGGCGGTGAAGGTCGGCGAGCAGGCCGCGAGCAACAGTGAGGCCGCCGCCAGGGTGGCCAGGATAGAGATGCGCGAGATGGTTGTGCCCGCTGGCCGGATCATTGTGTCCCTCCTTAGACCCTCATTGGAAGTTGACTCACTGTCAGCTTGGGCGCGGAGGGTCAGGCGGAAGTTACGGCGCGGCCGGAGGCTGAGGGCGAAGAGGGCCCCGTCCGGCGGCGGACAAACCCAAGGGCGCCCTTCCGCGTATCCTTGAGTGCGATGCGCACCGCTCGGACCCTGTCCTTGGGAGCTCCCGCCGCGCTCCTTTCGCTCCTCTTCCTGACGTTCAGCGCCGCCGGCTGCCGCGCTGTCGCGGCGCCGGACCCGCTCGCCGCCGAGATCGCCCGCTGGTCGGCCTTTCTGCGCAGCAGCGCCGCGGCCGGTGGGATGTGGGGCGAGGCCCGGCAGGCGAGCCAACCGGCGCTGGCGCGCGCCGCCCTAGACCT
>DATNKQ010000279.1:0-2451 GCA_035603315.1 Thermoanaerobaculia bacterium | reverse complement strand
GGGTCTCGCCCGCGGCTACCTGCGGCGGCCCGAGCTGACGGCGGACCGCTTCGTCCCCGATCCCTTCGCCGCCGCGCGGGGCGAGCGGGGAGCCCGCCTCTACAGGACGGGGGACCTCGCCCGCTATCTCCCCGACGGCGCCTTGGAGTACCTCGGAAGGCTGGATCATCAGGTCAAGATCCGCGGGCTGCGCATCGAGCTGGGCGAGATCGAGGCCGTGCTCCGCGAGCACCCGGCGGTCGGGGAGTGCGTGGTCCTGGCGTGCGAGGAGGAGACGGGCGGCAAGCTGCTCGTCGCCTACGTCGTGGGCTCCGCCGGAGCCGCCGTCGAGGAAGGGCTGCGGCGGCTCGCGGAGCAGCGGCTTCCCGAGCACATGGCCCCGGGAGCCTTCGTCTTCCTGGAAAGCCTGCCGCTGACGCCCAACGGCAAGCTCGACCGCCGGGAGCTGCAGCGGATGCGGCCCGACCGCGCGCCGCGGCGGGAGGCGCGGGCGCCGCGGACGCGGCGCGAGGAGCTGCTGACGGCGATCTGGGCGGGAGTCCTGGGCCTCGATCGGGTGGGCGTCCACGACAACTTCTTCAAGCTCGGGGGCGACTCCATCCTCAGCATCCAGATCGCTTCCCGGGCCCGCCGGGCGGGGCTGGTGGTGACGCCCAAACAGCTCTTCGAGCGGCCCACCATCGCGCAGCTCGCGGAGGTGGCGCAGGCGGTCCGCATCGATCCGGAGCAGGGGCCGGTCGAAGGACCGGTGCCGCTGACGCCGATCCAGCGCTTCTTCCTCGCGCAGGAGCTCCTCGAGCCCGACCACTTCAATCAGGCGGTGATCCTGGAGACGCCCGCCGGCCTCGATGCCCGCGCGCTCGCCGCCGCGCTCGGCGCCCTCTTCGCCCATCACGACGCGCTCCGCCTGCGCTTCGTGCGCGAAAACGCCGGTTGGCGGCAGTTCCACGCGCCGCCCCTGGAGCCGCCGGTGGCCGTTCCGCTGACCGCCGTCGACTTCTCGGCCCTGCCGCCCAAGGGCCGGCCGGCGGCCATGGCGCAGGCGATGGAAGCGGCGCAGGGTGGGCTCGACCTCGCCCAAGGTCCCGTCTGGCGCGCCGTCTGCTTCCATCTCGAGCCGCGGGCGGCCGGCCGCCTACTCCTCGTCATCCATCACCTGGTCGTCGACGGCGTCTCGTGGCAGATCCTCCTCGAGGACCTGGAGACCGCCTACGGGCAGCTGGCGGCGGGCCGCGAGCCGGATCTTCCCGCCAAGACGGTCTCCTGGCGTCGCTGGGCCGAGCTGCTGAGCTGGCATGCGCGATCGGGCGCTCTCAAGGCGGAGCTTCCGTTCTGGCTGTCGCAGCCGGGCGATATTCCGCCGCTGCTCCGCGATGCCAAAGGCGGCGCCAACACCGTCGGCCGTTCGGGTCTCCTGTCGGTCGAGCTCTCCGCCGAGGAGACCCGTGCGCTGCTCCAGGAGGCGCCGGCGGCCTACCAGACGCAGATCAACGACCTGCTGCTGACCGCCCTCGTCCGGGCTTTCGCGCGGTGGACGGGACAGAGCCGTCTGCTCTTCCACCTCGAGGGTCACGGCCGCGAGGAGATCGCCGACAACCTCGACCTCTCGCGCACCGTCGGCTGGTTCACCAGCCTCTTCCCGGTGACCCTGGACGTCGACCCGCGGACGGGCCCCGGGGAGGCGATCAAGGCGGTCAAGGAGCGGTTGCGGGCGCTCCCCCATCACGGCATCGGCTACGGCCTGTTGCGCTACCTGAGCGGCGGCGGCGAGGTGGCGGCGAGCCTGGCGGCGCTGCGCCAGCCGGAGGTGGTTTTCAACTACCTGGGACAGCTCGATGTCGTCGCCGGGGCAGCCGGTGCAGCCGGGGGAGCCGGCGAGGCGCGCCTCTTCGCCCCGGTGGGCGAGGCCGCGCAGGGGAGCCGCAGCCGGCGCGGGGTGCGCGCCCACCTCCTGGAGATCGACGCCCTGGTGCTGGACGGTCGGCTGCGCGTGGACTGGACCTACGGCAGGGATCTCCATCGCGAGGGCACCATCCGCGGGCTGGCCGAGAGCTTCGTTGCCGCCCTCCAGGAGCTGACGGCCCACTGCCTGTCGCTCGGGGTGGGCGGCTACACCCCGTCGGACTTCCCCCTGGCGCGGCTCGATCAGGCTGGCCTCGACGCCCTGCTCGCCGGCGAGCGTGACGTCGAGGACGTCTACCCGCTCTCGCCGACCCAGCAAGGGATGCTGTTCCACAGCCTGCTGACCCCCGATTCGGACCCCTATCTCCTGCAGGTGATCTGCGTGCTCAGGGGCCGCCTCGACGTCGCGGGCTTCGCCGGCGCCTGGCAGGGGGCGGTCGACCGCCATCCGGCGCTCCGCGCGGGGTTCGTCTGGGAGGGCCCGGCGGAGCCGCTGCAGGTCGTGCGCCGCCGGGTGGAGCTGCCGTGGATCCACGAGGACTGGCGGCA
>DATNKQ010000271.1:0-16791 GCA_035603315.1 Thermoanaerobaculia bacterium | reverse complement strand
AGGGGGACGAGGTCGAAGCGGACGGCGCCGCGCGCGAGCGGGAAGACCGTGCCCACGCGCTCGTGCAGCGGCGCCGGCTGGGGGAGGAACCTGGCGATGGCGAGCTGGCCGACGGCGATCACCGTGGCCGGGCGGAGGAGCTGGATCTCGCGCTCGAGGAAGGGGGCGCAGTTGGCGATCTCCTCCGGCGCGGGGACGCGGTCGCCCCCCTGGGGCGCGCGGCCGGGGAAGCAGCGGATCACCGCCGCCATGTAGGCGCGGGCGCGGAACTCCTCCTCGGGCACGCCCAGGCCGGCGAACCAGGCGAAGAGGCGGCCGCCGGCGGTGAAGGCGAAGAGCCGCTGCTCGTGCTTCTCACGCGGCCCCGGCGCCTGGCCGACGAGCAGAACCCGCGGCCGGCGGCGCGCGCCGGGCAGGGCGGCGATCGGCGGCGGCTCGACGCCCGGGCAGCGGCGGCAGCCGCGGACCTCCCGCAGGTGCCGCTCGAGAGCTTCGCGGGTGAATCGTTCCGGCATTTGGACTGAACTGTCAGACCTTCGCCGGCTGCCCCGTCGCCTCCGGCTCGGTGCCCTTCGCGGGGGAGTTCGCCACCAGGTCCGCGGCGGCCACGGCGGGTGTGGCCGCCTCCGGCATCATCTCGACCGCCGGCTCCCACCAGGGCTCGCCGGGAACGAAGGTCTCCCCCTCGTGCGCGCAGGGGGAAGCGACGTGGTCCTTGCCGTAGAGCGGTTTGCCCGAGTGGCGCCCGCGGTGGAGCGGGTAGATCGAGCCGCAGACGTGGCAGAAAAGGCCGATCACCCGCCCGCGGCGCTCCTCCGGGAGCTGGCTCGCCGGGGCGGCATGGGGGTAGCGGTAGACCATGGTCGTCCTCCTGACGGACCTCCTAGCCGGCGGCCAGCAGCTCCGCCCGCGCGAAGAAGAACGCGAGCTCGATCGCCGCGTTCTCGGCCGAGTCGCTGCCGTGGATGGCATTCTTTTCGATCGAGGTGCCGTAGAGGTGGCGCACCGTCCCCGGCGCCGCCTTGGCGACGTCGGTCGCCCCCATCACCTGCCGCAGGTGGGCGACGGCGTCGTCGCGCTCGAGAGCCACCGGCATGACCGGACCGCTGGTCATGAACTCCACCAGGCTGCCGTAGAACGGCCGCTCCCGGTGCACTTCGTAGAAGGCCTGGGCCTGCGCCGCGGTCAGCCGCAGGAGCTTGATGCCGCGGATCTTGAAACCCTCCGCTTCCAGGTGCGCGAGGATCTTCCCGGCGTGGCCGGCCTCGACACTGTCCGGCTTGAGGATGGCGAGCGTCGTCGTTCCCATGTCTCTTCTCTCTCCCGATTGACTGTCGTTAACCTGTCAGCACTTCCAGATCGCCCTCGGCTCCGGTGACGCCGAACGCGGTCCCTTCCACTTCCACCCGGCCTTCGGGGCCGATGAGCACCGCCGACCCGGCCGGGATGCCGAGCCCCCAGGCGACGCCGGGAACGGCCAGGAGCTTGCGCAGCCGGCGGTCGTGGGCGGGATCGAAGTTGGGCTCCACCACCCCGCGCGGCAGCCAGCCGAGGCCCGGCACCGTCTCCCCCACCGCGATGCTCCTGGCGACGGCGCCGGCGCACTGCGCGGCGGCGGCGATCGCCACCACCATGCCGCCGTTCGCGAGCTTCCTCTCGAGCGCCTCGGCGGCGGGCGAGCCTGCCAGGGCGTCGAGCAGATGATCGGTCACTCCGCCGCCCAGGTAGACCGCGGGGACGGCCAGGATGCGCTCGGCGTTCTTCCCCCGCCGGGCGTCCCGCCCGCGGTAGATCGGGATCACCTCGACCTCGCGGCCGAAGGTCTCGCCGAGGTAGGTCTCGAGGTGATGGCCGTAGTCGGCCGAGCCCGAAGCCGCCGGGATGAAACCGATCGGCCCCGGCGCCGTCTTCGCCAGCCAGGCGCGGTCCGCCGCCAGCGTCTCGTCGAAGGTGAACTCGCCGCCCCCGAGGAGCGCCAGCCAGCCCGCGCCGGGCATCCGCTCGACAGCCGTCACCCTACAGCCCGAGCGCCCGCGCGGCGGTCCTGCCGAGCTCGGCGGGCGAGTCGACGACGTGGAGCCCGGCCGCCTTCATGGCTTCGATCTTCTCCGCCGCCGTCCCCTTGCCGCCGGCGACGATGGCGCCGGCGTGCCCCATGCGGCGCCCGGGCGGGGCGGTGCGGCCGGCGATGAAGCCGACCACCGGCCGGTCGTAGTTGGCCTGGATCCCGGCCGCCGCCTGCTCCTCGGCGTTGCCGCCGATCTCGCCGATCATCACCACCGCCGCGGTCTCGCCGTCCGCCGCGAAGGCCGCCAGGACGTCGATGAAGCTGGTGCCGTTGACCGGGTCGCCGCCGATGCCGACGCAGGTGGACTGCCCGAGCCCGAGGTTGGTGAGCTGCCAGACCGCCTCGTAGGTGAGCGTCCCCGAGCGGCTGATGACGCCCACCTTGCCCGGCCGGTGGATGTGCCCCGGCATGATGCCGATCTTCGCCATCCCCGGCGAGATCACCCCCGGGCAGTTGGGGCCGACGAGGCGCGTCGGATGGTCGCGCAGGAAGGCCTTCACCTTCAGCATGTCGTTGACCGGGATGCCCTCGGTGATGCAGACCGTCAGCTCGATGCCGGCGGCCGCCGATTCCAGGATGGCGTCGGCGGCGAAGGGGGGCGGCACGAAGATCATGCTGGCGTTGGCGCCGGTCGCCTCCCGCGCCTCGGCCACCGAGTCGAAGACCGGGATGCCCTCGACCGTCTCGCCGCCCTTGCCGGGGGTGACGCCGGCCACCACCTGCGTCCCGTAGTCGCGGCAGCCGAGGGCGTGGAACGTCCCCTCCTTGCCGGTGATCCCCTGCACCAGGAGGCGCGTGCCCTTGTCGACCCAGATCGCCATCTACCTTCCTCCCCGCGCCGCCGCCACCACCTTCTCGGCGGCGTCGGCCATGTGCTCGGCGACGATGAACTTGAAGGGGGCGTTCCTGAGGATCTCCCTCCCCTGCTCGACGTTCGTCCCCTCCAGGCGGACGACGACCGGCAGGCGCACGTCGCCGAGCTCCTCGATCGCCGCCACGACGCCGCCGGCGATGCGGTCGGTGCGCGCGATGCCGCCGAAGATGTTGATGAGGACGGCGCGCACGTGGGGATCCGAGACCAGCAGACGGAAGGCGTTCTTGACCGCATCCTGGGAGGCCGAGCCGCCGACGTCCAGGAAGTTCGCCGGCTGGCCGCCGTAGAGCTGGATGATGTCCATGGTGGCCATGGCGAGGCCGGCGCCGTTGACCATGCAGGCGATGTCGCCGTCGAGCTTGATGTAGTTGAGGTTGAACTTGCCGGCCTCGACCTCCATGGGGTTCTCCTCCGCCAGGTCGCGCATCTCGGCGATGTCCTGATGGCGGAAGAGGGCGTTGTCGTCGAAGCTCATCTTGGCGTCGAGGGCGAGGACGTCGCCGCCGCCGGTCACCAGGAGGGGGTTGATCTCGACCAGCGAGGCGTCGGTGTCCCGGTAGGCGGCGACGAGCGCGGTGGCGAGCTTCGCCGCCTTCTTGGCCGTGTCGCCTTGGAGGCCCAGGCCGCGCGCCACCGCCCGCGATTGGAACGGCAGGAGCCCGAGGAAGGGCTCGACCTCCTGGCGGAGGATGGCCCTGGGGTCTTTGGCCGCGACCTCCTCGATCTCCATCCCGCCGGCCTTCGAGGCCATGACGATCGGCTTGCCGGCGGCGCGGTCCAGGGTGACCGAGAGGTAGAGCTCGGAGGCGATGTCGAGCGCCTCCTCGATCAGCACGCGGCGTACCGTCTGGCCCTCCGGCCCGGTCTGCGGCGTCTTCAACTGCATGCCGAGGATGCGGCCGGCGACCTCCTGCGCCTCCGCAGGGGACTTGGCGAGCTTGACGCCGCCTCCCTTGCCGCGGCCGCCGGCGTGGATCTGCGCCTTGACGACGCAGCGCCCGCCGAGCTCGGCGCAGATCGGCCCCGCCTCAAGGGCCTTGTCGGTCACCCGGCCGCGCGGGGTCGCCACCCCGTAGCGGCGCAGGATCTCCTTCGCCTGATACTCGTGGATCTTCAAGACACCCTCCTGGCGAGATGATGCGAGCTGGAGTCACCGGCAGCGGCGCGGGATGGCCCGCCTCCGCCGCGGCGCAGTGTATCAAAGGCGGGCCTCAGGCCCCGGCCAGGCGCAGCACGAGGATCGTCTGGTCGTCCTCCCGCGGCACGTGGCCGGTGAAGCGCTGCAGGTCGTCGAGGATGCCGTCGCGCAGGCCCTCGACGCTCTCGCCGGCATGGCGGGTCAGGCTCTCCTCCAGGCGCCGGAACCCGAACTCCTCGCCCTCCTCCGGACGGGCCTCGACGATGCCGTCGCTGCAGAGGAAGAGGGTGTCGCCGGGCTCCAGGCGGGCGCGCCGCGCCTCGATGGCGAGCTCCAGGCGGACGCCCAGGGGGTAGGCGACCGACTCCAGGGCATGCACCCCGCCGCGGGCGGAGACGACGTAGGGGAAGAGGTGGCCGGCGCTGGCGTAGACGAGCTCGCGCTCCTTCGGATCCAGGAGGGCGTAGCAGAGCGTGGTGAGCAGGCGCTTCCTCGCCGTCTGGAAGACCATGCGGTTCAAGGTGGCGAAGACCGCCGCCACCTCGGGGTTGAAGGTGACCTGGACGGCCAGCGCCGACTTCGCCATCGACATGACGAGCCCCGAGGAGACGCCGTGCCCGGCGACGTCTCCCACCGCCACCGCCAGGCGTCCGTCCTCGAGCGCCAGCACGTCGTAGAAGTCGCCGCCCACCTCCGAGGCCGGGAGGTAGGCGTGGGCGAGAGCGACCCCGTTCAGGCTGGCCGGCAGGTCGGGAAGGATCGAGCTCTGGATGCCGCGGGCGGTCTCGAGCTCCACCCGCTGGCGCTCGCGCTCGGCGATCCGCCGCACGTGGGGCGGCACGTCCTCGTAGTGGTAGACGAACTCCTTGCGGCTCGTCAGGTGGCGCAGGCTCGCCAGGAGCGGCGAGAGGACGACCAGGAGGGCGAGCCACGCATGGGCCGTCAGGTGCTGGTCGCCGGCGGCGAAGAGCGGATAGGCCGTGAGAAGCAGCGTCGAGACGGCGCTGGCCAAGAGCACGGTGAGGAGGTCGTAGCGCAGGAAGAGGGCCACGAAGGCGCCGGCGAAGAGGAGGGCGATGGCAGCCCCCCAGCTGTAGGGGAGAGGGACGAAAGGCGTGAACAGCACGAGCGCCGCGGGCACGGTCGCCAGGAGCCCGCCGAGCGTTTTACCAAATCGGCCGAGCCGGCCCAGCCGGCGGACCGCCACCGGCACCAGGTAGAGCGAGACCGCCAGGTACGAGGAGAGGGCGGTGATCAGCAGCGAGGCCAGGATCTGGAGGCCCGGCCAGGCGCTGCTCGCATTCGATACCACGTTCGAGGCGAGCGCCCAGGCCCCGGCCCGCTGGAACGCCACCAGCAGGGCGGCCGTGACGCCGGCGATCAGGAACCCCGCCGAGACCCCCCGCGCCGAGGCGCGCGCCACCGTGGCGTTCGCCCACTCCCCCTGGAAGAGCGCGTCGAAGGCGGCGAGCTTCCAGCCCCAGCGCTCGCGGCAGATCGACTCCCCCACCGACCAGGCGAGAAAAGCCAGAACCGCTTGCGGGATGATGCCGAAGAAGGTCGAGAAGACGACCACCAGGTAGGTGAGCTGCTCGCGGGTGGCGAAGCCGAAGCCGGTGCCCTGCGCGCTCGCGCGGGCGGTCAGCAGCACGACCACGAGCCCGGCCGCCAGCACCAGGAGGAAGATCTGAACGCCGCGCCGAACTCCGATCTCGCCCTCGTGGTAGCGCTTGAGGAAAGGGACGCAGAGGACGAGGATGAGGAGGTAGACCACCAGCAGGCTGCCGAAATCGGCAAAGCTTGCCGCCTGCACCGCCCGCTCGAGCGAGTGCTGGGCGGGATCGTCGAACCAGGGCTGGAAGCCTGCCAGCCGATCGCCGGCGAAGAGGACCTCGAGGCCGTGCGTGGCGCCGCGGCCGGGAGTGGGACGGCGGTCGGGGTAGCGCACCACGAGATCGGTGCGGCGCGCCAGCTGCTGGCTCCGCAGCTCGGGCTCGCCGTAGAGCGCGAGGTCGATTCCCTGCCGGGCGAGGAAGGCGTCGGCCTGCGCGCGCGCCAGGGCCGCCGGGATGGCGCGCCCAGGCGCCAGGGGATCGAGCCGCAGCCGCAGGGCCAGGACCTCGCCCGCGAGACCCACCCGCGCCGAGTAGGTCCAGTCGTCGCGCTGCACCTCGGGCTTGTAGACCCACACCTCCCACGAGACGACGCGGTCGGCGAGCTCGCGCGGTGCCCGGCGGCCGGCGGCGACCTGCAGGCGCCGCTCGAGGATCTGGTCGCCGCTCAGGCGGGTGACCAGGTAAGGGCCCTTGACCGGCGCGCCGAGGTCGGCCAGGCGCTCGAGGGCGATGGCCTCGGCCTCCGGCCCGGTGATCCGCCAGTGCCGCGGCGCGTAGGGGAAGGCCCTGGGATAGGCCCAGATCAGCAGGCCGGCCCCCGCGGCGGCGAGGACGAACCAGCCGAGGAGGGCGCGTGGGCTTCGCATCAGATCTCGCTACGTAAGCGGGGGGCCGCGGGTTGCGTCGACCGCGGGCCGGCGCGGGCCGTCCGGTCGCCGCCGGCTAGAGGGGCGGCAGGGCCTGCACCAGGCTCTTGACCGCCTCGGCCGACCTCGCGAGCGCGGCCTTCTCCTCGGCGGTGAGCTGGAGCTGGATCACCTGCTCGATGCCGCCGCGGCCGAGCTTGACCGGCACCCCGACGAAGAGGTCCTCGAACCCGTACTCCCCCTGCAGGAGGACGGCGCACGGCAGGATCTTCTTCTTGTCGTGGAGGATCGCCGCCACCATGTCGAGCACCGCCGCGGAGGGGGCGTAGTAGGCCGAGCCCTGCTTGTAGTAGTCGACGATCTCGGCGCCGCCGTTGCGCGTCCGCTGGTTGATCGCCTCGATCTTGTCCGCCGGCAGGAGCTGCGGCAGCGGCACGCCGTTGACGGTGGCGTAGCGCGGCAGCGGCACCATGGTGTCGCCGTGGCCGCCCAGCACGAAGGCGTCGACGTCTTCGACCGAGACCTTGAGCTCGCAGGCGATGAAGTAGCGCATGCGCGCCGAGTCGAGGACTCCGGCCATGCCGAAGACCCGCTCGCGCGGGAAACCGGAGACGCGCCGCGCCACCTCGCACATGGCGTCCAGCGGGTTGGTGACCATGATGAGGATGGTCTCGGGCGAGCGCGCGACGAGCTCGGCCACCACGTCGCGGATGATCGCCGCGTTCTTGTTGAGCAGGTCGTCGCGGCTCATCCCCGGCTTCCTGGCGAGGCCGGCGGTGACGACGCAGATGTCGGAGCCGGCGGTCGGTCCGTAGTCGCCGCCGCCGGAGATCGTGGCGTTGAAGCCGAGCACCGGCGCGGCCTCCATCATGTCCAGCGCCTTGCCGGTCGCCAGCTCGGCGGCGACGTCGACCATGACCACGTCGGCGAGCTCGCGCTCGGCGATCCGCTGCGCGGTGGTGGCGCCGACGTTGCCGGCCCCGACGACGGTGACTTTGTGCCGCATCAGGTTGTCTCCTATCCCAGGTTTTCCACGATCGCGGCGGCGAACTCCGAGGTCTTCAAGAGCTGCGCCCCGTCCATCTGCCGCTCGAGGTCGTAGGTGACGCGCTTCTGGACGATGGTGCGGCCGAGGGCGGCCTCGACGGCGCGCGCCGCCTCGCCCCAGCCCAGCCAGTCGAGCATCATCACCCCGGAGAGGATGAGCGACCCGGGGTTGACCTTGTCCTCATTTGCATACTTGGGGGCCGTGCCGTGCGTCGCCTCGAAGACGGCGATGCCGTCCCCTTCGTTGCTGCCGGGCGCCATGCCGAGACCGCCCACCTGCGCGGCCAGGGCGTCCGAGAGATAGTCGCCGTTCAGGTTGGTGGTGGCCAGGACCTGGTACTCCTGGGGCCGCAGCAGGGCCTGCTGGAACATCGAGTCGGCGATGCGATCGTTCAGCAGGATGCGGCCCTCCGGCAGCTTACCGCCAAACCGCTCGGCCAGCTCGTCCTCGATCGCCACGCGGTCGCCGAAGCTCTCGCGCGCCTCCTGGTAGCCCCACTCCTTGAAGGCCCCCTCGGTGAACTTCATGATGTTGCCCTTGTGCACCAGGGTGACGGTCCGGCGGCCGGTCCGCAGGGCAAAGGCGATCGCCCGCTTGACCAGCCGCCGGCTGGCTGTCGCCGAGATCGGCTTGATGCCGATGCCGCTGTCGGGGCGGATCTTGGCCCCCAGCCCGGCGAGGAAGGCGATCACCCGCCCGGCCTCCTCCGAGCCGGCCTTCCACTCGATCCCGGCATAGACGTCCTCGGTGTTCTCGCGGAAGATGACGACGTCGACCCGCTCCGGGTGGCGGACCGGCGAGGGAACCCCCTCGTACCAGCGCACCGGACGCACGCAGGCGTAGAGATCGAGCGCCTGGCGCAGAGCGACGTTCAGGCTGCGGATGCCGCCCCCCACCGGGGTGGTGAGGGGACCCTTGATGGCGACGCGGAACGCCCGGATGGCCTCCAGGGTGTCGACGGGAAGCCAGGAGCCGGTCTCCGCCTGCGCCTTCTCGCCGGCGAGGATCTCGAACCAGGCGAGCGAGCGCTTGCCGCCGTAAGACGAGGCGACCGCGCCGTCGAGAACCTGCCGGGTGGCGCGCCAGATGTCCGGCCCGGTGCCGTCCCCCTCGATGAAAGGAAGGATCGGCCGGTCCGGCACCTCCAGCCGCTCCTCGCTCGCGTGCCAGACGATCGCCCGCCCGTCCGCCGGCGGCGTCCGCTCATTGAATCTCCGGTTCAATTCCCGAGTTCCTCCTGCTGGCGTAGAGGGATAACCGCCGGACGGCGGTTCGATCTCGGCGCGCAGAGTATCACAGGGGGTAGGAGGAGACTCACAGGCTCGGCCTCAGGTGGTACCCACCAACCAGGAGGCCGTCCTGCGGTTGGCGCCTCGCCCTCCGGGTGGAAAACGTCCTCCTTACAGGACGAACAGAGGCCCCTATTAGCCCGCCCGGCGCCTGGGAACGTTCCCGGGCTTCCGGGAACGCCACCGGGCTCCGGTGATCATTCCAGAGCTTCGGTAACCCTACCGGGTCGCCGGCAATGCTTCCAAGGCCTCCGTGTAGGTCAGCGGGCCTCCGGTTATCGTGCCGGAGCCTCAGGCTCCGCCGTGTCGTAGCTGAACGACAGGTCGTTGCCGCCGTCGACGCTGCCGGCCCAGCATGGCTGAACAGAGGTCCAATGAGATAGGCACAGTTATGGTGATCGCATCAGGCGCTCGATCTCTGCGAGTCTACTGAAATCGATCTCGCTCTTGTTGAGGTTCTCACGCTTGGCTGTCAGGCTCGTCCATTGGGACGGTGGTGCGCCGGATACTTTGAGAATTGCGTCAAAAATGGCTTGCATGACATAGCCGTTGTCTCTTTCCAGAAGCAATCGCGCCTTCAGCCTGCGAAAAGCACTCCGACTCCTCGTTCCAAAGAGAATGCTACCTAGGCAGCCCGCCGCCATGGAACGAACGCTTTCGTCTCTTCCTTCAACAGATCCAGCTTCCAGAGCGCCGCAGTATCGTCGGGTGTTATAGCGTAGGGGATCGTCATGGCCTTGGCGATGCTAGATGCCTACGATGACGACCTCCCTGACGAATTCTATCTCGTCTAGAGATCTCCTGATGGCGAGCTGAAACTCCGATCCATTTACCGGCATACGTTCGACCACTTCACTCATGACTCTGCCCTGAGAATCAGTGCTAAGACAACGCACGGTGTCGAAGGGAAGGCCAGTCGAGCCGAACCCAATAGGTCTTGTAGCTAACATCGATCTATCCGCTCTGCACAGCAATAAAACTGAAGTCTCGATAGTTGTCATATACCATATCGTAGCGAGGCAAGCGGAGTGATTCACCTTCTGGGCCCAAGGCACACCTTAAGCTCTGCGCAACAATCTTGTCAAAAATGACTTCGCTGATTTCGTCCCATTCGTCATAAGCTTCGCCTTCACGCCAAGGCAGTTTCGCGCGCTCCATGTGTGGTACCAGAGCCGCAAGCGCATCCCGAAAGATGAGAACCAAGCCGGAGACTGTTGTCTGCCATGACGTTGTCACGGGCGCCTCCAAACCTGCTCAAGCATTTTAATCTCATCTGGAGTCGGTGGGCGCTTGTCGCCGAAACCGGATCCAGGAGTGACGGGCTTCACACGCTGTCTTGTGACATCAAGCACAACTTTCCCTGCCTGGTTCGTTACGTATGCTCGCCCGGCTGCGCCTCTGGAGGAAGGCCTCCTTCGAGGGGTCCGTCAGGCAGTCGAAGGTGTGCTGCAGCGACCGCTGTGAGACGCTGCCGTTGAGAGCCCCCAATTATCTTTAGCCTCTTCAAAATGCAGCAAATCGTGACCCCAGGTATCTCGCCCTTCTTAGAGACTCAATGCGGCGCTATCCTTGACTCTCTTTTCGATTTCTGGCAATGGATCGCAGAGTGCTGCGGAGAGAGAGTCAAATGCGATAAAGACCTGCGGCAGCAGAAAGACTTAAGATAACCGCCTGAAACAGCAGCCATGCTAAAAAAGCCCTGATCCATACATTCGGCCTCACCAGCTTTAGCGCCTTTTCGACTGCCAACCACGACCCGATGCTTACTGATGGATAGATGAGAAGCGACATCGCAAGCAATGCGGACCTATCGTCGGTAAAGCGGCTGAATAGCCAGCGGAGGGAGTGCAAAGCGATCCACGAAAGGGTGAGAGCCTGCAGGTAAGCCCAAGTAACCAACCAACGTCCGAGTATGCTCCGGGACAGAGCCTGTTCTTGCCACCAGGCGAGGTTACAAATGACTAATCCAAAAATTCCAATTGCCAAGTAGGGCATGGCAGAAGCGAAGCGGCTGTGGCTCTCAGAGATTTTAAGCATCGGGCTCGCCTCCAGCGCACTGGATACGACTCATCGCGTGATCCCGCTTGGCAACTGGACTCCTTCGATGTAAGTCGTACTGCCAAAACCAGCCTCTAGTTGTTCAATTGGCCCAAAGAGAGCACCCCGAAGACTCTGTGACATGGAAAGGGCAGCCTGGCCGGCCTGCTTAATTTGGATGATAACGGCGGCCGCCACCGCATCATCGAGGTCCCCGTGGTTTACACCCTGAATCCATGAATTTGTAACAGATGGACTCGCAGGCAAGAGCACGTGGCCGCCAATGTCTTGCTGAGTAGTCTGATAGTAGTTGTAGGCGCTAATGACATTGCTCGAGACGGTGCGGTTTCCAAATACCGGATCGATCGTAATGAGCAGGTTGACATTCAATCCATGAGAAGCGAGGGTCTCCGCAAATTCAATGCCTGCGTTTGCGCCGAGGCTGTGACCAGTGACGACGATCGCATCGAAAGGGTGAGCTTTGTGCTGAGCCAGTACAAACGCGAGCGCGAGGTCACCTGCGTTCGATGAAAAAGCCCTTGCTTGGCCAATCCCAGGGGCACCGTTAACGGCCTTTATGATGGTGTTAATAGCCGATACATCGTTCTTTCCGAAACCTCCCGTAAAGCCGACCGCAACTCTGCCATCAGGGTCAACAAGCTTCAATGGGTTTCCCAGCGTATACGCGTAGCGGTTCCAACTTTGTGGACGATTTCTATTCCCGGAATGGGTATCAACGCTTAGGAACCGGGCTGTGACCGGACTCTCGTGCCGCGCATGCATGTAGTCCAGATCGTCCCCCGCCCCCGCCAGGCTCGCGAGGTCTCTTTCATGCCCGGTAAACTTCATCCTCTCGCTGTCCTGGTTGAACGCCGTGGCCTCTTCGCCGAAGGGGTAGTAAACATGGTAGCCGGTCTGGAGGCCGCTCTGGTTGGTTACCAGGCGCACGGTGCCCAGGTGATCGACGTCCATGTGGTTGCGGCCGCCGGTGCTCATGTAGCCGGCGAGGAGCTGGCCATTGCGGTAGATGTAGTCTTCCCAGGTGTTGCCGGCCGCCCAGTTGTTCCACTGGTAGCCGCTCACCTCGTAGTCGCGGCGGACCTTGCCGTCGAGGCCGCGGAGGGTCCAACGGTCGAAGCGGGGTGCGGCCCCCACTTTGAAGGACCAGGCGCGCTCGTCCTCCGCGTCGTACATGTAGAGCCACTCTTCGGCGCCGTTGAGGTAGTGCTTGAGCTGGTTCAACTCGTCGTAGTCGTAGTTGGCGCCGTTCCAATAGGTGAGGTTGCCCGCGGCGTCATAGGTCCCGCCGGTGAGGCGGTTGGTCGCCGAGGTGGTGGGAGTATTTCGGCCGCTCGAACCGCTGATCGTCTGGATGTTGCCGAAGGCGTCGAAGGTATAGGCCTGGGTGAGCGAGACGGGGCCGTTGACGGCCGCGGTGACGATGGCGGAGCTCACCAGCCGGCTCACGCCGTCGTAGAGGAAGTATCCGTTGCCGATCTGCTTGACGTCGCCCACGCCGTCGTATTGATACGTGCCAGTGGCCCACAGCGTCGTCTGCCCGAGCGCCGACGTGATCGATGCCGGCCGCGCCATGCCGTTGGGGTCGTTGGCGTAGGTGGTGAGGACGCCGTTCGCGTGTCCCACCTGGGCCGTCATCCCGTTCGGGTAGTAGGTGATCCCCCAGGCCGAATTGGGCACTGGACTAGTGTAGCCGACGACGGCGGTCAGGAAGCCGTTGGCATAGGTCATCGGCACGGCTCGGGCGGTCGAGCCCGCGCAGCTCGTGAACCCGGCCGCGCAGTTGGGGTAGGTCTCGGTGTCGAGGTCGCCCAACTGCGTGTAGGTGAACGACTGCACGAAGGCCTCCTTCGAGGGGTCCGTCAGGCCGTCGAACGTGTGCTGCAGCGTTCGCTGCGAGACGCGGCCGTCGAGCCCGCCGTAGGTGTAGGTGTGGGTCAGCTTCGAAACGTGCGGCGCGCCGCCCAGGAGGATGTGGTTCCAGCGCGTCGCCTGGTAGAGCTTGCCGCCGCCCGCGGAGTCGTAGGTCAGGTCCTTGACGCAGGTCGGGCTGTTCGAGGTGCAGGGAAGGGCGCCGCCGGTGACGTAGGTCGTCCGCGGCCGCTCCGCCGCGTCGTAGCTGAACGACAGGTCGTTGCCCCCGTCGACGCTGCGATGGGCGTGGCCTCGCGAGTCGTAGCTCGAGTAGTCCACGTCGTGCCCCTGGCCGAAGATATTGGCGTCCTTCTCCGGGTGGTTCTCGAAGCGGAGGAAGCCCCGCAGGTCGTAGGAGAAGGTCCGCGTTTGGGTCGTCCCGTTCGAGGTCGTCGAGACCGACGAGAGCCGGTTGCCGACGTCATAGCCGTAGCTCGTGATCACCGTGGCGCCGTTGCCACCCGAGGGCTCGGTCACGGAGAGGAGCCGCCCCTGGCGGTCGTAGCCTTCGATTGTCGTCGGGCTCGATTCCGTGACGCTCGTTCCATTCCAGCTCGTCCCCACTTTGACATGGCGGGTGACCGACTGCACGCCCGAATAGGTCAGGGTGACGGCGTGCCCGGAGCCGTCCGGCGGCTGAATGGTACCCGGCCGGCCGAAGGGATCGTAGTTCGTATAGCTTCACCTATGACGCCCTCGGACGGCTGACCTACGCCAAGCCGCCCCAGGGGGCTTGGACCAACTATTTGTACAACCGGGCGACCAGCCCGTCGAATCTCGCATCGATCGTCGTCGACCGGCAGCAGAACGGCTCGCCGACGGTCTCTCTCGCGCAGCAGCGCTACTTCTTCGACGGCCTCGGGCGCATGATCCGCGAGGAGCGCAAGATGCCGGACGGGACCTTCAGCCAGCGGACGACAGCCTACAACGCCCTGGGCTGGAAGACGGCAGTCTCGGAGCAGGGCGCCCCGGCCGCCCTGACGACCCTGCCGGCTCCCGAGTACCAGATCAATCACACCTACGCCGCCGGCACGCGGGCTACCTCGCAGTACTCGGGGGTGAGCTTCAAGAGCCTCGATCGCGACGTCGACGGCAACACCGGACTGCCCGTGCGGAGCCGCGACACCCGGGATCGTCCGGGCTCGACTCGTCGTTGGCGCCGCCCCGGCCGGCAGTGCCGCCCCAGGCTCCGCTGCCGGGCCGCACGAGGAGCAGCTCGGCGTAATCCGCAACGTCGGTCAGCCGGTCCGGCAGCGAGCTCGCCCGGCTCCGCAAGGCCCCCGGCGGCAGGACGAAGCTCGCGGGGGTGAATCGGGCCGGGAAGGGCGAAGCGGACGCGTAGGCTCCCGTCGCCAGGTCGACGGCGATCCAGATCGACTGGCGGACGAAGGAGCGGTCGAGCTGGAAGCTCGCCTGGCCGGTGGCGTCCGCTGCCGCCACGGACTGCCGGCGCACGATGGTCGACTCGTAGTCGGCGACCTCCTTCGAGACGCTGAACCAGACGACCGAGCCGCCGGGGGTCATCCCCTGCACCGTGGCCGTCTGGCCCAGGAAGGAAATCCCCACTATCGGCGCCGGCGGCGGCGCCTGGGCCGTGCCGGCGCCATGGACGCCGAACGCGAGGAGAGCTGAGACCGCCCAAAGCTTGTAGTGCATGGCCTGGTTCCTCTCTGGCTGCCCGTTCTAGCTTTTCGACCCGTCTCTCCCGGCTCCGGTTCCCGGTTGGGGGACCGATGAGACTGCTCTACGTGGCGGCTGTTGCCATGTGGTTCTTACGTGTAAACTGTTTTTCGTGTCTAGGCTGTTGCCTTGAGGGCCTCTCCCGCCTCCATCGGGCCATGGCCACTAAATCGGCCCGATGGCCGCTCCATCTCCGTTTCACGACGCTTTTTACCGTTTAAAACCTCCCGTCTCCGATACGGCGGGTTTTAAACGGAGACGGCGAGCTTTAAACGGAGATGAGAGGCTTTAAACGGAGATGGCGGGCTTTAAACGGAGACGGGAGGTTTTAAACGGAGATGGCGAGCTTTAAACGGAGACGGCGAGTTTTAAATGGAGACGGGGAGCTTTAAACGGATACGGCGAGCTTTAAACGGAGACGGGAGGTTTTAAACCGATACCGGAGGTTTTAAACGGAGACGGCGGCTATTTTCGAGTCCTCAAAACCCGCGGCGCCGCGAATGCCTTCACGCCCGGCGAAGGTCGGCGAGGAACTTCCGCGCCAGCGCCGCCGTCAGCGTCTCCTTCTGCGCCGCCTGGCAGAAGAGCTTGAGGGTCGCCAGGGCTTCGCGCCGCACGCCCTGCGCCTTGAAGATGGGCGCCGTCTCCCGCGCCAGCCGCTTGACCTCGCGGGTGCGCCCGAGGTCTGCCAGGAGCACGGCCAGCTCCAGGGTGACGAGGGCGGCGTCGTAGGCGATGCCGCGGGCGATGAAGGCCTCGCGCACCTCACCGAGCGCGGCGAGCGCCTCCTCTGTGCGCCCCAACCCGGCGGCGATCCTTCCCTCCAACCAGCGGAGGCGGACGCTGTCGAGATCGTTCCCCAGCCGGGCCGCCAGCTCGCGCACCTCGGGGAGCATGGGCTCGGCCTCGGCGTGGCGGCCGAGGAAGCAGAGGTTGACCAGCAGGTTGAAGCGGAGGGCGAACAGCAGGTGAGGATCGGCCTGCTTCTCGACCAGCGGTGCTGCGTCGCGTAGAGTGGCGATCGCGCCCTCGCAGTCGCCCAGCTCTTCCAAGGTCTTCGCCTTGTTGATCAGGATCCTGGCGACCCCTTCTGCGGTGGGGCAGGTAGCGGCCGCCTCTTGCAGCAGCGCCAGCGCCTCCTGCTGGCGCCGCTGTTCCCGCCGCAGGGAAGCCTCCAGGTCGGGCAGGCGCGAGGGGTCGAGCAGCGCCGGCACGGCGGCGCCGGCGCGCCAGAGGCGGCGGGCGGTGTGGAAGCACTCGTCGGCCGCCGGCAGGTCGCCGCTGACCCGCCGGGCGTTCCCGAGGTGACCCCCGGCATAACCCCCGAGCCGCGAGCGCCAGGCCTTCCCGCCGGGCACGAGGCGGGCGATGCGCAGCGCCAGCTCGGCCAGCTCCACCGCCGGCCCCGGCTGGTCGGCCGCTACCTTCACACTCTCCGCGCAGAGGAGCTCACAGAGCGCCCAGCTCCGGAACTCGCCGCCCACCTCGACGAGGAAGAGCCGGTCCCCGTGCGCGTAGCCCGAGAGCCGCGCCCAGAGCGGCGGGGCCTGGAGCCGGTCCTCGGCGGCGGGAGGCCCGGCCGGCGGCCGATCGCTCCCGGGGTCCGCGGCCAGCTCGGCGAGGTACGCCGCCACGACGGAGGTGGCCAGGCCCTCCGCCGCCAGCGCCGCCCCCGCCGCGCTCTCGCCGACGCCCGGCTCGGCGCCGGTCGCCGGGAGCCGGCCGGCCGGCTCCATGAGGCGTCGGATGCCGCGCGCGTGGGCGGCCTCGACGTGGAGCGCCGAGAGGGGAAGGCCGAGAGCTGCCGCCAGGCGCTGCCGCGTCCGCGGCGAGGGGGCCACCTTCCCCAGCTCGTACTCGCAGAGCGAGCTGGCGGAGACGCCGGCAGCCTGCGCGAGGTCCGCCTGCGCCCACCCGCGCAGCCGGCGCAGGAAGACGATGACGGCTGCGAAGTCCCTGGGGTCTTCCGAGGTTTCCATTCGAGCCTTCTCCTCTGTACCGGCCGGTGCCGCCGGCCCGCGGCGGCGGTATGCTGTTGCGCGAAGCCTAAGCCACTTCGGCCTTCGAGCGGAAAATCCGGGCTTCCTGTCGCACTATGGTCCTTGAAGGCGCCGCGGCGGCCGATGAAGGCCGCGACGGCCGCCTTGCCGAAAGGAGCTGCTCATGCCCCGTGTACCGGTCCGCCTGCAGGCCGCCGCCCTCGTCCTCCTCGCCGCCCTCCTCCTGGCACCTTCGCCCTTCGC
>DATNKQ010000269.1:0-3113 GCA_035603315.1 Thermoanaerobaculia bacterium | reverse complement strand
GGGGTCGCCGTTTCGACGTTCGCCGAGGTCGAGGCCAACCCTCGGCACTCGACCGTCGACCGGCTGGCGGACCGCGCCCGCGGCGAGGGGGTGTCGCTGGTCGTCGGGATCGGCGGCGGCAGCGTCCTCGACGCCGCCAAGGCCGCCGCCATGCTGATCGAGAACGGCGGCTCGTGCGAGACCTACGAGGGGAAGGACCGCTACTCGGCGAAGCCGCTGCCCTTCCTCGCCGTCCCCACCACCTGCGGCACCGGCTCCGAGGTCACCTGGGTGGCGGTGATCTCCCAGCCGGAGCGGCTGTGGAAGATGAGCATCAAGGGGGAGTCGATGTTCCCCGACTGGGCGCTGGTCGACGCCGACCTGCTGAAGAGCCTGCCCGGCCACCTCGTCGCCTGGACCGGCATGGACGCCCTGACCCACGCCCTCGAGGCCACCACCGGCCGCGCCGCCAACCCCGCCTCCGACGCCCTGGCGGCGCGCGCCGTCGGCCTCCTCTTCCAATACCTGCGGCGCGCCGCCGAGGACGTCGGCCGCGACGCCCCCGCGCGGGAAGGGGTGATGCAGGCGGCGACGCTCGCCGGCATGGCCTTCGGCAACGCCGACGTGGCGGCCGTCCACTGCCTCTCCGAGACCCTGGGCGGCCGCTGGGACACCCCCCACGGGCTCGCCAACGCCGTCCTCCTCGCTGCCGTCCTGCGCTCCCACGGCGCCGCCGTGACCTCCCGGCTGGCGGCGCTGGATGCCGTCCTCCCCGGCGGCCCGTCGGGAGCGGACGAAGCGGAGAGGGCGGAGCGGGTCCTGCTCTCGATCGAAGCGCTGGCCAACGCCCTCGGCATCCCCGCCTTCGCCGATCTCAACATCCCGCCCAAGGACTACCCCTGGATCGCCAAGCGTGCGGCCGAGAACGGCTCCAACGCCTCCAACCCGCGGCCGATGGGTCCAGGGGACTACCTGGCGCTCCTCGCGAGCCTCTGAAGCGAAGGGCAGAAACAGGACGAGCCCGTCTCCGCTCCTCCGGAAGAGGGCGGAAACGGGCTCGTGGAATCTCGTGGAGCGTGCGCGAAGCTACTTGGTGGCGACGATGCTGAGGTTCGCGAAGTGCCAGCCGTAGGGCGGGAAGTAGGCGTTGTCGGCGACGCCGCCCAAACCCATCTCGATGATCGGCGAAGCGCCGTTCACCACGTTGAACCGGTTGTAGAGACCGCCCAGGAGGTCCATCACCGTCGTGCCGTCGGGGTTGAGGATCACGTAGTGCAGCGACTGCTGATCGTTGTCCAGGGTGATGGCGACGTGGTAGCTGTGACCCCCTTGCAGGGGGAAGTTCCGCTTCAACGTCGTCTCGATGAAGGGCGTCCCCATGTCGACGACGTACTTCGACTTGCCGAAGTTCTCGAAGCTGCCGAAGAACAGGGTTTTGCCGAAGCGCCGGCCGCCGAAACGGAACATGCCGATGACGTTGCGGAAGACGACGAAGTTCGGGGGATCCGCCACCGCGACGTCGAAGTTGATGGCGAGCGTGTGATAGGCGACGCCAGCTTCGAGGGTCAGCGGAATGTGGAGATCCGAAACGGTCTTGTTGACCTTGAAGAAGGTACCCGGCCGGTGGTCCAAGGTGACCGCGGTCGTCGCTCCCGGCGCCTGGGTGACCGGGAACTCGACGCGCGTCGCCCAGCGGTTCTTGGCCGGGAGGGCGCCGAGCGCGTAGAACGGTTGGTTGCAGGTGACCGCCGCGTTGATGCCGGAGGCCGAGGCCACGCTGACGTTGCGGAGGATGTCGGCGATCCTGGCGACCCCGACCGCGGGGACCTGCTGGACGCGCTCGTCGAGGACGGAGCCCTTGGGGCGCAGCACCTTGACGTCGCAGGTGGCGGCCGTCGCGCCGATGTTGAAGAGCTGCAGGTTGCTGGAGGCGTCGGTCTGTTTGACCAGGTTCAGCACGTAGACGGTGGAGCCGGCGGCGAAGAAGTCGTCGGCGGAGAGGAGCGGCAGCTTCCAGGCCGTCCGGACGGGGTTCTGCTCGACCTCGAACGACACCTCGACGGTGCTCAAGCCCGGCACCGGCTGCAGGATCACCATCCCGCCGCTGGACGCGATGGGCGAGAGGTCGAGGAGCGGGTTCGCCCGCGAGGTGGAGGGGCCGATATAGGCCTTGAGGGTTCTCGGCGTCGAGTCGAGCGCCGACTTCCCTTCGCCGACGAACATGGCATGCACGTCGGTGATCGAAAAATTGCTCCTCAGCATCTCCACTTTGGTGAGCGTCACGCCGGGCGTGATGGTCGGGACGAGAACGTACGATACCGCCTGGGCTTGGGCTGCGCTGCTGACAAGGGTGGTGAGGGCAAGGAGGTAGAGGGGCAATCTCTTCATGCTTCGCATTCCTCTTCAGCTTCTAGTTTGTAGACAGCTACTGCGACGTCAATGGGCGCTATGGTAGCACAGAATAAAGCGGCTCGCAGCAACGGTTTCGAGGGACCCAGGCTCTCGACAATGACTCCGGACTCAGGCCGGCCGATCACTCCTTCTGGGCGCGTTCCAGAAGAGCGAACAGATCCGCACGAACGCCGACGGCGCCAATCAGCTCCTGCGCGAGTCGATCCCAGGTGACCACGCGATACCCATCCTTGACCGTTTGCCAGGGTGGCAGCTCCTTGACGATGCTGGCGAACAGCCGTGTCGGGCCGCGCCAAGGCCGCAGCAGCACCGTGTCCAGGCAGGGGGTCGCGCCGATGAGACCGGCCTCGGCCAGGAGATCGACCGGCTCGGCGCTGGTCAGATACACGTGCACCTCTCGGCTCGCCAGGAACCCATAGCCCCGCGCAATGCGCATCGCCGTGTCCAGGGCGAAGACACCGTCCGCTTTCAGAGCCTCGATGACCTCCTCGCGCTCGGCGCGAAGCTGCCGGGCCAGAAGGGTTCCTTCATGACGAAAAAGCACCGGCCGACGAGAACCGCGGAGTCGCCGACCGGGCTCCGCCGGAGCGCGGCGAGGACGCGAAGCGCGGTGGCAGCGTCAGCCATGGAATAATTCTATCGAGCTCGCGCCGGCCTCGCCCGCTCAACCCTTGCCCAGCAGCTGCCGCAGCACGAATTGCAGGATCCCGCCGTGCCGGTAG
>DATNKQ010000263.1:0-9165 GCA_035603315.1 Thermoanaerobaculia bacterium | reverse complement strand
GATCTCGTCATGGACCAGCCGCTCGGCCCGCGCCTGCCGCTCCGCCAGGGGCAGGAGCCGGAGGTCGACGAGCGGCAGGTCCACCTCCCAGGGCGGATGGATCACCTGCACCGGCCCGCCGCCGACGGCGGGGAAGCTGGTGCGCAGGATCTCGTGGCGGGCGACGATCTCCTGAAGCGCCTTCTGCAGGGCCGGCGGATCGAGGGCGCCGCGCAGGCGCAGGGTGAACTGGAAGTTGTAGGCGACGGAGCCGGGCGAGAGCTGGTTCAAGAACCAGACCCGCTCCTGGGCGAAGGAAAGCGGCAGCGGGCCGTCGCGCGGGACCGGCACGATCGGTGGGATCGTCGGCGTCGCGGCGGCCGATTGGAGGTCCGCGTGGCCGCCCGCCGCGAGCTCCGCGAGACGCCCGGCGAGCGCCGCCACCGTCGGCCGCTCGAAGACCTCGGGGATGGCGAGCTCGACGCCCAGCTCATCGCGCACCCGGTTGGCGATTTGGGCGGCGATGAGCGAGTGCCCGCCGAGCTCGAAGAGGTTGTCGTGGACGCCCACCGGGTCGACCCCCAGGAGCTCGCTCCAGATGCGCGCCAGCGCCTCCTCGGCGGCGTCGCGCGGGGCCACGAAGTCGGCGTCGAGCTCGGGCCGCGCCTGGCCGGGGGCGGGGAGCGCCCGGCGGTCCACCTTGCCGGTGGGGGTCATCGGCATGGCGGCCAGGAAGACGAAGGCGGTAGGCACCATGTAGTCGGGGAGCTTGCCGGCCAGGAACGAGCGCAGGGCGGAGACCGTCAGCTCGCGCCCGGAGCCGCCCTCGCGGCGGCGCACGACGTAGGCGACGAGGCGCTTGGCGGTCCCCCGGCCGTCCTCCCGCGCCACCACCGCCGCCGTCTGCACCCCGGCGTGCTGGCCGAGCACCGCTTCGATCTCCCCCAACTCGATGCGGTAGCCGCGGATCTTGACCTGATGGTCGACGCGGCCGATGAACTGCAGGCCGCCGTCCGCCAGCCGCCGCGCCAGGTCACCCGATCGATACAGCCTTCCTCCGGCGGTGATGCCGTCGGGGATGAACCGCTCGGCGGTGAGCTCGGACCGGTTGAGGTAGCCGCGGACGACGCCGACGCCGCCCAGACAGAGCTCGCCCGCCTCGCCGTCCGCCACCGGCTCGCCGTCCGCGTCCAGGAGGACGACGTCGATGCCGGCGATGGGACGGCCGATCGCGGGCGCCTCGGTAATGGGAAGGGCGAGCGGGGCGGCGGTGGCGAAGATGGTCGCCTCGGTCGGCGCGTAGGCGTTGACCAGGGTGCGGCCCGCCGACCAGCGCGCCGCGGTCGCCGCCGAGCAGGCCTCGCCGCCGACGATGATCGAGCGCAGGGCGGGGAGGTCCTCCTCCTCGACGGTGTCGAGGAGCGAGGGCGGGATGGCGAGGACCGAGACGGCCTGTAGGGCGAGCTCGCGGCCGAGCGCCTCGCCCGACATCAACGTCTCGCGGCGGGTCAGCACCAGGCAGGCGCCGGTCGCGAGCGCGGTGAAGATCTCCAGGGCCGAGGCGTCGAAACCCAGGGAGGCGAGCTGCAGCACCCGGCTGCCCGGCCCCACGGCGAGCAGACGGGCCGCCTCGCGGACGACGTTGACCACCCCGCGGTGGGGGACGAGGACGCCCTTGGGACGGCCCGTCGAGCCCGAGGTGTAGATGACGTAGGCGAGCTGGTCGGGGGAGACCTCCGCCCGCGGGTTCTCGTCGCAACCGCCCTCGCCGGCCGGCGCCGCGGGCGCTGCAGCCGCCGCTGGATCGTCGAGGAAGAGGACGCGGCGACCGTTTTCCTCCGTCAGGTCGGCGGGCAGGACGCCGGAGAGCCGGCGCTGGCAGAGGAGGACCGGCGGCGCCGCGGGGCTGCCGCTCCGCACGTCCTGCCACATGAAGCTCAAGCGCTCGGCCGGGTAGCCGGGGTCGAGCGGCACGTAAGCGCCGCCGGCCTTGAGCGCCGCCAGGACCCCCACCACCATCTCCAGCGAGCGCTCCGCCGCCAGGCCGACGAGCCCGTCCGGCCGCACGCCGAGGCGCCGCAGGTGGTGCGCCAGCCGGTTCGCCCGCCGGTTGAGCTCCGCGTAGGACAGGCTGTCGGCGCCGAAGGCGACGGCGACCGCCGACGGCGTCCGCTCCACCTGCTCCTCGAACAGTCCGTGGATGGAGATCTCGGCGCTGTCGTCAGTTCGAATCGTCATCGACACCCTACCCTACACCTCCCTCACCTTCCCGGCCCCCGCCAGGAAAGGTCGTTATGTCAGGACCGGCTACCACGACAGGGATGAGATCCCGGGCGGGTCGCGGCCTCGGGGGCGGCAGCCTCCGAAACCGCGCTACTTTGCCTTGAGCAAGGCGCGCGTCTGCTCGGCGAGCTTGTCCCCGTTCAGCCGCCGCTCCGCCGGGAGCGGTTTGTTGACGTGCATGAAGTACGCCGGCACCGGCGCCGTATCTCCCCAGCGCGCGCCGGGGGCGTAGAGGAGGAAGGTGTCCCAAGCGCGCGTGCCGGGGATGCCGAGCGGCGCCTCGAAGGCCTCGGCCACGGCGTGGCCCGGAGTCCAGAAATGGGTCACCCGGCGGTCCGGCAGATGCGTCGTGGCCCGCTTCGCGTCGTCCTCCTTCTCCTCTCCCAGCATCGGGCCCCAGACCACGTAGACACGCAGGCCGTCGTCGGGGATCGCGCTCAACACGTACTTTTGCACCACCCGGGCGCTGATGGCGCAGACCCCTCACGTCGGCGACAGCAGGAGGATCAGCCGCACCTTGCCAGCGTCCGCGTTGAACCGGGCCTTGAGCTCGTGGTAGTCGTCCGACAGGTTGGTGACCGGCGCCCGCGGCGCCTCGGTCCGCTCCGTGCCGGCCTCGCCCACCTTCTTGAGGGTCAAGGCGAGGTGGTTCTTCTTCCCCTCGAAGAAGTCGCCGCTGATCGTCTTGCCGTCCGCCGACAGGGTGCCGGTGAACGGCGTCTCGACCATCACCTGCGCCTTCTGCGCGAAGCGGTTGAACTCGAAGTAGACGGCGCTGCCGTCGATCCTGATGTTCTCGAGCGGGTGGAACTTGAGGTTCTGGTTCGGCAGGTCGAGCGTCCCCACCCAGGCGCCCTTGGCGTCCTTCGCCAGCTCGACGATGACGTCGACTTCGAGCTCGGCCGGCTTGTACATCAGCAGGCCCTGCCAGAGGCCCTCCGCGCTGGCGGCGAAGCTGCCGGCGGCGGCCGCCGGGGCGGCGGCGGGCTTGGCCTCCGCCTGACTCTTGAGCCCGCTGCCGGGAAGGCCGAGGACGAGGGCGGCGAGGAAGGCGGAAACGGCTTTGGATCTCATCGTTTGTCCCCTCGAACAGTGCCGCCATGCCCCCCTTTCGGGACAGCGGCGGCGGGGGCGTCCGGCCGCGGATCCGGCAGGATGAAAGGCGGGTGCTCTTCCTTCGTCGCGCAGGAGGTGTCGAGCTTGGCGGCGGTGCCTTGAATCACGAATTCGTTCATCAGCTTGCTGACGCAGGCGGACGGCAGGCCGTGAAAACCTTGCGGCAGGACCAGGTGCCGGCTGTTGGGCAGTCCCTTCGCGATCTGCTCCCCGAAGCGCGGGGGAGCGACCGGATCGCGCAAGCCGGAGATCAAGAGGGCCGGAGCGTTCGAGCGCACGTCGTCGGTGTAGCCGGCGGGGAGGGTGCCGCGCGGCCAGGACCTGCAGGCGTTGACCTGCTGATCGACGCGGTAGGTGCCCAGGAAGGTGCCGGCGGCGAGGCGCTTGGCCTCCGCCATGTCGATGAAGGGGACGTCCTCGCTGCAGGTCACCGCGAGGAACATGCCGACGGCGATGAAGCCTCCCCTGGCGTTGACCCGCCGCTGCCGCAGCGTCAGCTCGGCGATCAGCGAGTAGTCGCCGGCGAACGCCTGGGCGATGAACTTGGGGATCTGGTTCGACTCCTCGTTGTAGAGCCGGTAGCGTAGCGCCTCGTTGAACTCGTCGCGCGAGAGGCGGATGGGAAAGGTGCGGTCGCCGGTGGGCGAAAGCTTGACCTTGACCTCGACCGGCCCCTTCGCCAGGCGCTCCTCGACGGTCTGGAACTTCGCCTTGAGGTCGGGATAGGCGGCGCGACAGGAGGCGTCGGCGGCGCACTCCGCGAACAGCAGGTCCAGGGCGCGCTGACTGTCTCTGGCGTAGTACATCGGCACCTTCATGTCGGTGGGGACGACGCCGCGGAGGATGGCGCTGCGCACGTGCTCGGGATGCCGGCGCATCTACACCAGCACGGCCCGCGAGCCATAGGAGCCGCCGTAAAGGTTGATCTTGTCGTAGCCCAGGGCGGCGCGCACGTCGTCCAGGTCGTCGATCGCGATCGGCGTCGTGTAGAGCGCCGGATCGGCGTCGAGCTTGCCCAAGCAGGCGCGCACGGAGTCGACCGGCAGCATGTCGCCCAGGTAGCTCTGCGGATCCTCGTCGTTGCCCGGCAGCGGGCAGTTGAGCGCGTTCGAGCCGCCGGCGCCGCGCTGATCGACGATGACGATGTCGCGCTCGCGGAGCGCGTCGGCGAAGATCTCGGAGAACGCCTTGGCGGTGGGGAGCGCCGCCTGGCCGGGGCCGCCGACGACGATGAAGAGGGGATCGGGGGCGGCCTGCGGGCCCTTGGCGGGGAGGACTGCGAGCTTCAGGCCGATCTTCCGGCCGCTCTTCGTCTCGCGGTTCTCGAACACCTCGAAGGTGGCGCAGCGCGCCTCCCCCTCGTAGCCGGCAAGCTTGCAGGGCGTCGGCGTCAGGCGGGCGGGATCGGCCGCGGCCAGGCCGCCGACGAAGGCGCCGAGGCCGAGCAGCAAGAGGGCGGTGGGCGGCGCCATCCGGCGGCATCCCGATCTCTCGCATTTCCTTACTATCGCCTTAAAAACCATTGCGTTCTCCGACCTCCGCCCTCGCTCGCCTGACTCTCACGGCCATCGCATCGCCGCCGAGGAACCGAGCGAACTCCGATCGTATACTCGTTTTCGACTAAGCCTCAAGGTCGCTGAGGCGAGATCACTAAAATCGGACGAAGATGGAGTCGCCGGCGCTGGTGGCGTTGCGTCCGAAGAAGTCCGTGTAGCGGGAATCGAGCTTGTAGCAGCCGGGGTGCGCGGCGAGGAACCGGCCGATCTCCTCCTGCTTCGGCCCGCTGTCTTCGATCACCAAGTAGTCCCCGGGCACGAAAAAGGGATGGAAATAAGAGAGGACGCCGCCGACGTCGACGTGCGCGTCCTCGACCAAGAGCCACGGGTGGGGCGCGGCCGCGAGGAGCTCGCGCGGGAAGACCGCGTGGAGGCTGCGGCAATCGCCCGCGAGGAAGCTGACCCCGCCGTGACGCAGCTCGGGCCTCGCCAGGTCGACCGAGTAGACGTGGCCGTCGATCTCGAAGGCGCGGAGCAGGTCGGCCATCCAGACGGCGCTGGCTCCCATCCCCGAGCCGAGCTCGAGGATGGTCCGCGGCCGGAGCTCCCAGAGCAACATCGAGTAGATGCTGAAGTCGTAGACCGACTTGAAGAGCGGGACGCCCTTCCAGTGCATGCACCCGAGGACGCCCTGGCTGGCGGCGAGCTCGTAAGCGCCGACGTCGCGGCCGCTCCGCGGCCCCTCGGGCGAAGGGACGAAGCGCTCCCGGTAGTCGACGAAGCGCCCCTGCCGCCGGCGTTCGAGGAGGAGGCGCAGCCGTTCGAGGGCCGCCTCCAGGTATCTCCCGGCGGCGCCGTCCTGGCGCCGGACGCTCTCCTCCCACGGCAGATCCTGATCGAGCTCCCGCAGCTGGCGGACGAGCGACAGCAGCGTGCCATCGCCGAAGGTGGGAATGCCCTGTTGGCGCTCCGCGATGCGCGCCCGCGTCTCCGCTTCGAGCTCGAGGACGGCCGCCTTCAGCTCATCGCCGGCCAGGGGCGCGGCGCCCGAGGCCTGTTCTTGGAAAATCACGGGAAAGGTCGCCGGGACCGGATGGTATACTCGATCGCGCTCAAGCTTCAAGGCGGCCTCAAGGTCCCGGAAAATCCAGCGGAGGGCACTGTGCACAGAGTGAGGACGACGCTCCGTGAGTGATTTTGTGCGCCTGACGACGATGACGATGCTGTTGCTCCTCGCCGCGATCTCGGCCTCCCGGGTGTCGGCGGAGGAGACGGAGAGCAAGAAGCGCAACCGTTTCGAGGTGCGGCCCGCCACCTCGAAGATCCACGTCGACGGCGTCCTCGACGAGCCGGCGTGGGCGGACGCGCTGGTCATCCCCCTGACCTACGAATGGCTTCCCGGCGACAACACCCCGCCGCCGGTCAAGACCGACTGCCTGGTCACCTTCGACAGCCAGAACCTCTACGTCGCCTTCCGCGCCTTCGATCCCCATCCGTCGGAGATCCGCGCCCACCTGTCCGACCGCGACAGCGCGCTCAACGACGACACGGTGGGGTTCTACATCGACACCTTCAACGACCAGCGCCGGGCCTACGAGTTCCGCGTCAATCCGCTGGGCGTGCAGCTCGACGCCACCGTCTCCGACGTCGACGATTCGGAGGATTTCTCCTACGACGCGATCTGGGACTCGGCGGGGCGGATCACCCCCGACGGCTACGTCGTCGAGATCGCGCTGCCGCTCAAGCAGATCCGCTTCCCGCGCTCCGCCGACGTGCAGACCTGGGGCTTCCTCGCCTCCCGCGACTACCCGCGCTCGCTCGACCACCAAATCCGCTCGACCTACAACGAGCGGCGCCTGAACTGCCGCGTCTGCCAGTTCGACAGCCTGACCGGCTTCCATGCCATCCGGGCCGGCTACAACCTGGAGCTCGACCCGACCCTGACCGCCAGCCGCAGCGACGCGCGTCCGACGCTCGCCGATCCGCTGGAAAACGGGAGCGTGAAGACCAAGGCGGGGCTCTCGGTGCGCTGGGGGATCACCCCCAACGTGTCGTTGAACGCCGCCGTCGACCCCGACTTCTCGCAGGTCGAGGCGGACGCCGCGCAGCTCAACGTCAACGAGCGCTTCGCCCTCTTCTTCCCCGAGAAGCGGCCCTTCTTCCTCGAGGGCGCCGACTACTTCTCGACCCCCTTCCAGGCCGTCTTCTCGCGCACCGTCGCCGATCCGTCGGGGGGCCTCAAGGTCACCGGCAAGGAGGGCAGGGACGTTTTCGGCGTCTCGCTCGCCCAGGACCGCATCAACAACCTCATCTTCCCTGCCAACCAGAGCTCCGGCTCGACGACCATCGACGAGAGCGTGCAGAGCGAGGTCCTGCGCTACCGGCGCGACATCGGCGCCTCCTCGACCCTGGGCGTCCTCTACACCGGCCGCGATGGCGACAGCTACTTCAACCACGTCTACGGGGCGGACGGCAGCCTGCGGGTGAGCCGCTCCGACACCGTGCGCTTCCAGTTCCTCGATTCGCGGACCGAGTACCCCGACGCCGTCGCCCTGGCCAACGGCCAGCATCTGGGAGTCTTCGGCGGCAACGCCTACCGGCTGGACTACCTGCACGCCACCCGCGACTGGATCTGGACCGCCACCTACCAGTCGCTCAATCCCAACTTCCGCGCCGACAGCGGCTTCATCCCGCAGGTCGACATCCACGGCTACAACGGCACCTTCCAGCGCACCATCTGGGGCGGCCCCGGCGACTGGTACAACCAGCTGCAGATCTTCACCGCCGACCAGGTCCTGCGCGACCACACCGGCAACATCAGCTACTCCCACGCCGACCTCGTGCTGGTCTATCTCGGGCCGCTCCAAAGCGACGTCGAGCTGGGCTTCCGGCCGAACTACAAGGAGACCTTCAACGGCGCCCGCTTCCGCGACTTCCGCCAGGACCTGACGTCGTCCTTCCGCCCCACCGGCGACCTCGGTTTGGGCCTCTACGTGCGGCACGGCGACAACATCGACTTCGTCAACACCCGCCAGGTGCAGTTCCTCCTCCTGCGGCCGAGCGGCGACTTCCGCATCGGCGCCCATGTCCAGGGGCAGTTCCAGGACGACTGGCAGGTCTTCACCTTCAAGGGCCACGAGTTCCTGCGCGCCAACCTGGCCCAGGGCACCTTCTTCTACCACTGGAACGTCAAGACCTTCTTCCGCGCCATCGTCCAGTACCGCACGGTGTCGCGCAACCTCGATCTCTACAACAACCCCAGCGCCGTACTGCCGAAGGAGAAGTCGCTCTTCACCCAGTTCCTCTTCTCCTACAAGCTGAGCCCGCAGACCGTCTTCCTGCTGGGCTACTCGGACAACTTCCAGGCCACCGACCAGATCGACCTGACGCAGCAGAACCGCGCCTTCTTCGTGAAGGTCGGCTACGCCTGGCTGCGGTAGGCCTGAGCAACTACCCCGGGATCGCGTCCGGCAGCTCTTCCTCGACCCGCCGCAACCGCGGCTTCGCGTAACCCCAGATCGAGGTGAGGATGGGGAGGATGGCGACCGTCAGGTAGATCAATCCGATCCCGCGGCCCTTCCCCACTCCTACGATCCTGCCGACGCTGCCGGCGAGCGCGCCGCCGGGAACGAGGAGCGGATTGAAGACCTTGTCGGCCAGCGGGCCGGCGCATACGAAGCCGATCGGCGCCGTGAACTGCGCGAACATCCGCCGCACGGCGAAGACCCGGCCCTGCACGTCCGCCGGCACCTTGGCCTGCCAGATCGCCTGGCTCGAGCCGTTGATGATCGGCGCCCCGAACATGACGACGAAGAGGGCCGCCGCGATCCAGTGGGCGTCGGCCTTCACCCCCACGAAGATCAGAGCCACCCCGAAGACCAGCCCGAAGGCCAGCACGCCGTGGATGCGGCGCCGCGGGCCGCCGGTGACCGTCATCGCGACGCTGCCGGCAAGGAGGCCCGCCGAGGAGGCGGCGAGCACGGTGCCGAGCACGGCGGCCGAGGCGAACGACAGCACGAGCGGGGTCACCAGGACCGAGGAGACGCTGAACACCAGGTTGATCATGGCGAAGTACATGAGCAGGCCGAAGAGCCCCGGCCGGGCGCGGATGAAGGTCCAGCCGTAGCCGGCCTCCTTCCACAGCGAGCCCTTGGCCGCCGCCCCCGCCGCCGTCCGCGGCGGCGGCGGGATGGCGACCAGCATCAGGGTGACGGCGGCGAAGAGGAAGGTCGCGAAGTCGATGAAGACGATGCCGGAGAGGCCGACGGCGACGATGAGCAGGGCGGCCAGG
>DATNKQ010000261.1:0-10187 GCA_035603315.1 Thermoanaerobaculia bacterium | reverse complement strand
CGGAGACAAGCCCCGCCCCTACAGAAGAAAAAGGCGAGGAGATCCCATGAACAACGTCCTGACCCAGCTGGTCGCCGGGCTCGCCGCCGGGAGCATCCGGGTGGTCGACTTGACCCAGCCGCTGTCGCCGGAGACCCCGGTCATCGGCCTGCCGCCGCAGTTCGCCTCCTCGCCGGGGCTCACCCTGGAGCTGCTGTCGCGCTACGACGCGCCGGGGCCGGCCTGGTACTGGAACGTCCTCCACCTGGGCGAGCACACCGGCACCCACTTCGACGCCCCCGTCCACTGGGTGACCGGCCGCGACCTCCCACGGAACGCCTGCGACACCATCCCCGCGGGGCGCTTCGTGGCGCCGGCCTGCGTCGTCGACATCACCGCCGAGGTGGCGGCCGACCCCGACTTCCTGGTCACCCGCGACCGCTTCCTTGCCTGGGAGGGAGAGCACGGCCGCATCCCGGCCGGCGCCTGGGTGCTCCTGCGCAGCGGCTGGAGCCGCCGGCGGACGCCCCAGGAGTTCCTGAACGTCGGCCCCGACGGGCCGCACAGCCCGGGGATGAGGAAGGACGCCTGCGAGTTCCTCGCAACCGAGCGCGAGGTCCTCGGTCTGGGGGTCGAGACGGTGGGAACCGACGCCGGCCAGGCAGGGACCTTCGATCCCCCCTTCCCCAACCACACCCTCCTCCACGGCGCCGGCCGCTTCGGCCTCGCGAGCCTCTGCAACCTCGACCAGCTCCCGCCGACCGGAGCGATCGTCATCGCCGCCCCCCTCAAGATCGTGCAAGGAAGCGGCAGCCCGCTGCGGGTGCTGGCGCTGACGGCGGGGTGATGGAATCGTCCACCGCCACGTTCGCCTTTCGCGCGGTCGGCACCGTGCGCTCTCCCTATACCGCAACGGGCGAGATCCCCAAGGGGTTGGGGGCGGAGCACCGCGCGGAAGGGACGATCGAGATCTTCCCCGAGTACGAGGCCGCGCTCCAGGACGTCGAGGGCTTCTCGCACCTCTACGTGCTCTGGGTGTTCGATCGCGCGGGAGCTCTGCCGGAGACCTGGGTGGGCACGCCGCCGGCGGACGACCGGCCGCACGGAGTCTTCGCCACCCGCTCGCCCCGCCGCCCGAATCCGCTGGCGCTCACGGTCGTCGAGCTCCTGCGGCGCGAGGGCCGGATCCTCCATGTCCGCGGGATCGACATGCTCGACGGCACGCCGGTGCTGGACGTCAAGCCCTATCTCTCGAGCATTTCGGAGGAAAGGCTCCGCCGCGGCTGGCTGGCGGAAGCCGAGGCGCGAAGGGCCGCCGGGGGGGCGAACCTCGGATCTCGCCAGCCTGGTGGATGGGAAGGCCGGGTGGACATCTCGCCGGATTTCGACGCTCCACTGCCTCCAGAGATCCAGGGCGCGTTCGAGGATCCCCGCGTCGCGCCGCAGGTTTTGAGGACTCGAAAATAGCCGCGGTCTCCGTTTAAAGCTCCCCGTCTCCATTTAAAACTCGCCGTCTCCGTTTAAAACCCGCCGTCTCCGTTTAAAGCTCGCCGTCTCCGTTTAAAACCTCCCGTCTCCGTTTAAAACTCGCCGTCTCCGTTTAAAGCTCGCCGTCTCCGTTTAAAGCTCCCTGTCTCCGTTTAAAGCTCGCCATCTCCGTTAAAAACCCGCCATCTCCGTTTAAAGCTCCCCGTCTCCGTTTAAAACCTCCCGAATCGGATACGGCGGGTTTTAAACCGTAAAAAGCGCCAGAAAACGGAGACGGGGGCCCTGAAACCGATACGGGGGCCCTTAAACCGATACGGAGGCCCTGCGACGGAGGAAAGCGTCCTAAAATGGAGACGGCCGCCCTGGAGCGGAGACCAGGCTCCAGAGCTCGGCAGCGGGCTCCTTGGGCGAAGGTAGCAAGCTTGTCCGTAGATGGTAAACTACGCTGCGAACCGATTCCCATTTCCGCGGTTTCTTCTCCCGAGGTGAGCTCTCGTGCCCGAGCCGGCCGTCGTCTATGACGTTTTCCTTTCCCATGGCACGCCGGACAAGCCGTGGGTAGAGACGCTCGACGCGGAGCTCCGCTCCCTCGGTCTCCAGCCGTTCCTCGACCGTGCCGAGATTGGGCCGGGGCAGAGCTTCCCGGAGGTTCTGAGCCGCGGCCTTGCCGCCAGCCGTTTCCTGGTCCTTGTGCTGTCGCCGCATTCCAACCGCCCGTGGGTGGACCAGGAGTGGCAGGCGTTCCTCGCCCACAGCGGACCGTCCTTCTCGAGCCTACCGAGATTCCGGCTCTGATGGTTATCTGAAGCTGGTGGTCAACGTCTCGGCGCCGGAGGAGAGCAGTCTCGACTACGAGGGGGAGAGCTACCGCATCACGCGGGCGCTCTCCGAGCAGTGCCGGTTCGTGCCGACCGAGCTGGGGATGCTCGCGGACTTGGCCGACACGGTGCGCCGGGAGCGCCCGAAGGTCCTCCACTTCTCCAGCCACGGAGTCCCCGGCGCGCTCGCCTTCGAGGACGACGAGGGGCGGACGGACGTGGTCTCCAGACTGTCAGTTCAACCCGCCCCGCGCGAGCTTTCTTTGGCTCGAAGACTTGCGCCGGGCGGAGTTCCGTTTTCAGGCTATCCCCGGGGCGCGCAGTTCGACCGCGGCTCACCTCTCCGGCATGGTGAGCTTCTACGCCGGCGCTATCCTCTCGGGCGAACCTCCATCGGCTTCCGCGTCTCGCCCCATGCCGACGTCGGCGAGGCCGAGCCGGTAAGGCTCTCACCTTATCGCATCGTGTTGCCTGGCATGACGGCGCGGGCAGCATGGTGCTTCTCCTCGGCCTTAGCAAGGAGCTGGTTGGCTTCCGCCCCGCTTTTCGTCTTTCCCCAGTCCAGGAGCAGGTTCCCCCAGTTATTGAGGGTTTCGAAAAAGTCTGGTTTGATCTTGAGGGCAGACTCGTACTTCTCCTCGGCATCAGTGAAGAGGCGGTCAGCCTCCGCGCCCGCTTTCTTTCGCGCACGGTCTGAGAGAAGATTCCCCCAATTATTGAGAACGTCGTGCTGGTTTGGCCTGATGTCGAGCACAGCACTATACTTCGCTTCGGCTTGATCGAAGAGTTGGTCGGCTTCCTGCCCCGTCTTCGTCTTCGCCTGGTCCAACAGCAGATTCCCCCAGTTATTGAGCGCTTCGAAAAAGTCTGGCTTGATCTTAAGGGCAGCCTTGAACTTCTCTTCAGCTTCAGTGAATAATTGATCGGCTTCCTGCCCCACCTTCATCTTCCGCCAGTGCAGGAGCAGATTTCCCCAGTTGTTGAGCGCTTCAGACATGTCTGGCTTGATGGCGAGGGCAGCTTTGTACAGGTCTCTGGCTTGCTTGAACAGCTCTTCAGCGTCCCTTCCACTCTTTGTCTTTCCCTGATCGAGGAGAAGGCTCCCCCAGTTGTTGAGGGCCATATGCATGTCTGGCTTGATCTTGAGGGCAGCTTCGTACTTCGCCGCGGCCGCTGTGAAGAGACGGTCGGCTTCCTTCCCACGACTCGTCTTGCCCCGATCTAGGAGCACATTGCCCCATTGATAGAAGGCTTGATGCATGTCTGGTTTGATTTCGAGGGCAGCCTTGTACTTTGCCTCCGCTTCAGTGAACAGCTGCTCAGCTTCCTCTCCGGTCCTCGTCTTGGCCCGATCGAGCAGTAGGTTTCCCCAGTTAAGGAGGATGTCGGGCATGTCTGGCTTGATAACGAGGGCGGCCTTGTATTTCGCCTCGGCCTCAGTGAAGAGCTGGTCAGCCTCTTCGCCGATTTTCGCCTTCGCGCAGTCCAAGAGAAGATTTCCCCAGTTAATGAGAACTTCGTACAAATCCGGCTTGATAGCTAAAGCTTCCTTATATTTCTTCTCGGCTTCATTGAAGAGCTGATCAGCTTGCATCCCGGTCTTGGATTTCGCCAAATCCAACAGGAGATTTCCCCAATTGTGGAGGGCTTCATGCCGATCCGGCTTGATCTTCAAGGCAGCCTCGTACCTCTCCTTAGCTTGAGCGAACAAGCGATCGGCCTCCTCCCCGGTCGTAGCCTTGGCGCGGTCCAACAATTGATTACCATACATCACATAGGCGATAGACAGCGCAGCTCCAAGGTCCGACGAGGGCGATTCTTCATAGTCTTTGCGGAAGCTTAGAACCTGCTCGTAGCGCCCCTGCATAACCAGGTACTGGGCAGCCACGGTGAGCAGTGTGGTGCGCTCCTGACCTTCCACTCGCGGAGTATTTCCGCGCGTAATCATCTCCCATGCCGGCCTCTCGAATTGCTCGATGGCGCTATTAATCCAATAGCGAGGAGTTCGCATCACATCATCTTCAGAAGTCTGACCGGGGTCAAGAAAAGATGTGACGTTCGTTAGCGCAGCGTTGAGGTATGTGAACGGTCGTGCCACTAAATCTGGTGGAAATATCCCCAGTGCCCGAGTTAGGCTCACAAAAAATGAGTCTGCATCATAACCTTGCGTAAAGAATGCGGACTTGTTTTGAGTCAGCAATTGTTCCCGAACATGGCTGGCCGCCTCTTTATCTCCATAACCGATCCAGAATAGACCGTTATCAAACACCGGAATGTTCGCCAGATGATCGAACACCGGGTCACTCTCACCACTATAACCGACAACCATCCAGACGCGGCCAGCTCCGGCAGCGTCGAAGACGGGAGCGAGCAACTTGGAATGCTTCTCCATATCTTCCGGGGTATTCATCAGGATAAACCCGGTGCGCTGTCCATGGAGATAGAAGACAGCCTGTCCCGGGATATCAGCCTGCTTTAGAAGTTGCGAGGCGGCAAAGTCATATACGGCAGGAAACACCCCGAGCATGGCGCACGCCCGGACCACAAGTAAGTCGAAGTTTGTAGTGAGGACCCGATCGACGTATCCCGCCTGCATTAGCAGAGCAATGCAAAGATGTGCCCAATTGATCTTAGCTTGGTCGACATAACGACCGATAAGGTCTCGGCGTTCACTCAAGAGGAGCTCTCCCATGCACCTGGGATACGTTTTCTCCGCCGCTCGTTTGTAGGCGTGCTCGAATTTGTCTCTGATGATTTCGACGAAGCCGTTGGCCGTGGGTATGCCGGCTTTGAAGGAGCACCCTGCGCCGATCAAGAGGACACATCCACGCCCCCTCGATTTGGCATTTTGGAGAGTTTCCTTAATCTCATCAATCGACCGGTAACCTATCGAAGGCATCAACATCCTCCTTGACCTCTACCGAAGAAGCTTAATTGACGGGTTGCGCATTGGTCAAGAGCTAGCCTTGGTGGGGATCCTCGAGAGCCTAGCGGCTGCGGCCTTCCTCGTAACCTAGGCGGGTCGGCTCCTACGCTAAATGCTTTGAGGCCTGCTCGACGTTCACTCGCGTTTCGGCATGCATGTTCGCCGAGTCGCCCAAGGCGACCCTCTACACCGGAGACTCTGATGGCCGCTGATGGCCGTGCTGGGGGAGGAGGGGGAAACGGAACTGCGGCGAAAGTTTGTGGCGTGTTAACGATCGCTTCGTTTCCTCCACCACCGCTCCGATTGCTAGCGGCCGAAGCGAGCAGCTGCCGGGTGGGATTTGCACCCACTGGAGATCGCAGTCTGAGCACGGCTCCCTAAGTTGTTGATTTGATTGGTGGGCCGTCGGGGGGTCGAACCCCGGACCTTCGGATTAAAAGTCCCTCCCGGGCCAATTCTTCGCCACAAACTACAACACGAGAAGCGCACCTAAGTCAATCCCAATCAGGAGCTTACAATCGATTTGGCGATTGTCGAGGTTTGGCATCTGTTGACCCTAACTGCACCATGACTGCACCAAAAGTGCACCGACTAAAGCTGTTTCGGCTGGTGTTCCTCTGGAGCATGCAGCAGTCCTGGGCCATCGAGGCGCGCTGATTACCGACACCGTTTATCTTCATCGAAATGGCCCAGCCCTTCGCGCGCAGACGGCCAAGTTAAAGGCTACGTCCGGAAGCTGCTCGGCGACGCTGATCAGTCTTGGCAAACGGCGGCCACGCCTGGGAATTCGGCGCCCCGGTCCGTCTCGTTCCTTAGTGATGCGGGTCACCAGGAAGGAGCGATGCAGTGACCGCCCTCGAATCTGCTGAGGTTGAGCCAATAGACAGAGGGGCCTGAGTCTTAAGGTTGACTGGCCAAGCTACGAAGGTAGCTCGCCACGGATTCCCCGCCATGTTCCCGAAGCCGATGACACTCCTTGACCTGCTCGGTGACTTTTGCGAGCTGGACATCTGTTCCCGGAACTTTGGGGGGAGTAGCGGAGGTGAAGAAGGACCTCGTCGCCTCGAGGAGTTCCAGTGAGCAGCCCAAGGCATAATACGGCAAGTAGACGGCTTGCTGTGCCGGGATCCGCGAAGTTAGCTTCTCGTAGTTTGTGGTGATCCACTGCATGAGCCGCATGGAATTGCCCATCTGGCGCGGGATGACGAGTAGCTCTTGCGGGCGTAGAGGCCCCTCCAGCACATAACGTAAAGCCTGATCGACCAGTTCCGGCGCCGTGAAACTGGCGAGCACGACCAGGTATTTCCGGCGTTCAGCCGGGACGGTGGCGATCTCGAAGCGTTTCTTGAATTCCTCAAAGAGCACCCGATCACCGCGTAAGGCCGCAGCCGAGAGCGCCGGTTCCACCAGCTCCGGGTCGACCTTGGAGGGATTCTCCAGATAGGTGTGGGCCAGGCTCTGGGCGTGGCGAAGCATCTCTTCGTCCTTTCCTTCCTCTGCGAGCCATTTTAAGAGGACCGGTCGCAGCGCTGTGGTGCTTTCGTCCTCCCCTGGCGCCCGGCTCAGGCCGAAGCGCTTCAAAGCAGGCCCCAGGGTGGCCCTGACATAGGCCGCGAAAGGCTCCTCGAGCTCGGGTGAGCGGAACGTGAACCAGATCTCCCCAAGGTTCCGGAGGAGCGCCATGATCACCTGGGGCTCGGGGTCATTGGCGAGCTGATGGAGGACACGAAGCTCATCGCCTCCGCCGATGAGGCCGGCGTCGGCCAATGCCGAGAGGTTGCCGATCAGACCAACGCGATCACGTGGGGCGAGCTGCGATGCGTTCGTCGCTAGTGCGAGCAGCGACCTGGAGGGGAGAAGCCAGCGGTAATAGCCGTTCTGGCCCGCGTTGGGCAAGACCCAGACCGGCTCGCCACGCAGGGGTAAGGGTGCCGCCTGTGTCGGCCGGCTGAGCAGTAGGATCGTGCTCTCCGTCCGCTTCCCATCCGAGACCTTAAGGGTGACCGGGACCTGCCACAGAGCAGACTGCGCCTGGGTCCCAAAGTTGAGGAATCGCTTCTGCGAAAGCTCCACCTTGCCGGCCTCGACGAGCTTGACTTCGACGAGTGGAATGCCGCCCTGGTCCAGAAAGGTCGACATAGAGACACCGACATCCTTGCCCGAGACCTGCGACAGGGCGCGGAAGAGGTCTGCTGCCGTGGTGTTGCCCCACTCGTGGGCGTGAAGATAACGGAGCACCCCCTCGCGGAATACCTCAGGTCCAAGCCACTCCTCAAACATGGCGAGTACCACGCGCCCTTTCTTGTAGGTCAGCGCATCAACGTACTGGTTGAGATTGTCGGTCACTTGGACCGGCTGCCGGATCGCCCGTACCGAAGGTCGTGCGTCCTGTTCCATCGCCGATTGGCTGTTCGTGACCTCGGTCAGGTCGGTGCGCAGGGTGGGAAAGACTTCACGGGCAATCTTGTACCCCATCCATGAAGCAAAGGACTCGTTCAGCCAGAGGTCGTCCCACCACTTCATCGTCACGAGATTGCCGAACCACATATGAGCCAGCTCATGCGCCACCAGAACGGCCATCACCCGGCGCTGATCGAGGCTCACCGCCGCCGGGTCGAGCAGCAAATGGGACTCATCGAACATCACCGCTCCAGGGTTCTCCATGGCCTCCATCCAAAAGCCCGGAAGGGCGATGAAGTCGAGTTTCTCGTAGGGATAACGACCACCGAAATAGCGCTCGACCGCCTTAAGGATGGGCGGAATCGAACGCAAAGCCTCTCCCGTCAACTTCGATTTTCCCTTGAGTGTCACGAGATTGGCCGGGACGCCGAGGTCGAGTATCGGCACCGTCTCGAAGGGCCCAGTCGCCACTGCCAACAGGTAGGACGGAAGCGGTCGGGTGCGTGCGAAACGGATGGTCTTGCTGGCGTCGGCCACCTTTTCGTCCTCGATCGGCGTGTTGGAGAAAGCAAGGTGCTCTGCAGGTACGACTAGGGTGATCTGATAGGGGATCTTGAATCCCGGCTCGTCCCAGCAGGGGAAAGCCCGGCGCGCGTCGTCCGGCTGGAACTGTGAGGCGATGTAGCTCGTTCCGCTCTCCTCCAGCTTGTAAAGGCCCGAGCCCTTGGTATCGAATCGGTTGGCGAAGTCGACCTCCAGCTTGTACTCGCCGATAGGCAAGCGCCGGCCTGCGTCGACCCGTACGATTCCGCCCTCGTCCAGATAGGTGACAGGGATGTCACCGCTCGGGCCCAGGAGCGACAATTTCTTGATCTCGAGGCCTTTCGAGTGAAAACGAAAGGTGTCGATCTCTTCCTTGACGGCAAGTTCGATGTGAACGGCGCCGTTGTATGCCGGCTGTCGCGAGTCCACCACGAGCCGGATGGCCTCGAAAGTAGGGAGAACCTGTTGTCCTAATCGCTGAAGCGCAGCGGTGGCGGGCCGGGGTTGGATGGCTATCAGGAGGAGGATGAGGCCCGACGGTAAGGTTGTCTTGGGAAGTCTGAAGAAGCTCACGTTCTCTCCTTGACTGCATGCGCAGCTGACGCTGGTCACGGCAGGCCGCGCTGAAAGAGAGCAGCCTCCCGGATGGTGGGGGACTCTCGTCCCAATTCTGATAACATTAGCCCAGAATGTACTTTTTTGCTACCGAAGCTCAAAGTTTCTGGCGGTGAGGAGAGAAAGCTGTCGAAGGCGGTGTCCTCTGCGGAAGAGAAGATCCTGCGCCCAGGGTTAGTCGCCGCGCAAAGCGGCGACTGGGTGTTCTGGCGCCAGATAGGCCTGCGCGGTGCCGGGTTTCCCGCCAGGCTGGTGCGAGAGCTGTCTTTCCCCCACTGTGCCGCGGCGGCGGCCGAATCGCTGGCGGCCGAATCGCAACTGGAAGTGGTGCGCACTGATGCACGCCAGCGGCTGGACGCGGCGCTCGACGCCCTTCGGCAGGAAGGTCGCTGGGGTGATGCGGAGGCGCGCCGGGATCTTCTCGATGGTCTGCGGGCTATCAACAAGGGACGGATTCCCAAGGGAACGGCGCCCGTCCTCGACGCCGTGGCGGAGTTAATCCATGGCGCTGAGAGTCCGCTCAGGGCGGCCCAAGAGAGCTTTCACCGGATCTACGAAGAGGCCGTGGAGCAGCAGTCCGCGGCTCTACGTCGCTTCGCCCTGCGCGAGGACTTCCAGCGAGCTGTGCTGTGGCAAAATCGTGCCGCCTTCCACACCGCGCTCAAGAGGCTGGCCAACCCCGCCCCCGGTCAGTCCTCGCGCAATTCGCAACGGCGCCAGTACGAGGAGTTGGTGGCGAGCTACGTGCAGCGCTACACGGTGAAGAACGACACTATCGGGTTCTTCGGGCCGATGGGCTGGGCGCACTTCGGTGATGGCGAGCCGGCGATCGAAGTCCGGCCGGGCGCTCGCTTCCTCTCGGACCGTCAGGTCTTTCTCGAGACTTGGTGCTTCGAGGAGCTCGCGAAGGCTCTGGCCTTGGACGGGGCTGCAAGGCCCTGGATGGTGCCGCGCCGGGCGCCGTTCGTGCGCCTCAGCGGCGCGACGCTGCACCTCCCGTTCCAACAGCCGATCCGGCTGACTCCTGCCCGAGCGGCTGTCCTGATCGCATGCGACGGCACCCGGTTGGCGCGAGATATCGCCGCGGACTTGGTCGCCGATTCGAACTCCGAACTGAAGACCGACCGCGAGGTCTATCTCCTACTCGAACATCTGCAGCAGGTCCGCCTGGTCGAGTGGAGCTTCTACGTTCCGGTCCATCCAGAGGCTGGCAACGTCCTGCGGCAGCAGGTCCAAGGCATCGGAGACAGCCGTGTGCAGCGGTTGGGGCTCGCGGCTCTGGACGCGATCGAGGACGCCCGCCAGGCAGTCGCGTCGAGCGAAGATCTCGCCAACCTAGACCGGGCTTTGGGCGAGCTAGACGCCGCCTTTACTCGCAATACCGGGGTGACCGGCACACATCGCGCGGGGGAGACCTA
>DATNKQ010000253.1:0-3761 GCA_035603315.1 Thermoanaerobaculia bacterium | reverse complement strand
ACCCGCCGGCGATGGGCCTCGGCGAGGCGCCAGGCCTTGAGGGCGGCGACGAGGGCTTCGGGCGCCGCCGGCGCCAGCTCGCCGGGGAGCGGCGCCTGAACCGGGCCGCGCTTCCGTGGCGACCGCGGAGTCCGCTCGCTCTCGCCGGCGGCCTTCTCGCGGCGGCCTCGGTCGCGCTTCCTGGCCGGCGGCGGCTCCTCGGCCAGGCGGACGCGGGCGGCGGCAGCCGGATCGCCGCGGTAGCCCTCGGGGGTGAGAGTGGCGCGCTGGAAGTGAATCGTGCGGCCGTCCTTCTCGAAGGCGTCCTCGTCGATGCGCAACAGGCCAGCACCGGCGAGGCCGCCCAGCAGCCGCTCGAAGGCGCGGCGGTCGAGGCCGCCCTCGCCCGCCAGCTCGCGAAAGAGCTGGCCGGTCGACTGGCCGTCCCGCGTCCGCAGGGTGTTCAAGACCCGCAGGATGAGCCCCTCCTCCGCCGGGCCGGGGGCGCGGAAGCGGCGCACCGCGCAGCCCTCCGCCGCGCAGACGTCGCAGATCCCGCACGGCGCTCCCGAGTCCTCGCGGTCGCCGAAATGGCCCACGAGGTGGAGCATGCGGCAGCCGTGCGACTCGGCGAAGCGGGTCATCTGGGCGAGCTGGGCTAGCTTCCAGTCGCGTTGGGCGAGGTAGGGAGAGTGCCAGGCGGCGCTGCCGCGGACCGCATTCTCGTCGGGATCGAGGAGCGCTCCGCCGTGGAGCCACAGCTTCTCCAGCGCCTTCTCGAAGACCTCCTCGTCCAGGCCCAGCCGCTTGCATATCCGGGCCGCCGGCTGCTGCTCGGCCGAGAGCGCTGCGTAGATCCGCTCCAGGACCTCCGGTTCGGGGTAGTCCCGGCCGTGGAAGTACTCGTGGTTGCGGCGGTCGGCGAAGGAGTAGAGGAGGATGGCGCGCGACGGCTTGCCGTCGCGGCCGGCGCGGCCGATCTCCTGGTAGTAACCCTCCAGGCTGCCGGGCAGGCCGGTATGGATGACGGTGCGGACGTCCGGCTTGTCGACCCCCATGCCGAAGGCGATGGTGGCGACGATGGCCTCCAGCTTGCCGGCCAGGAAGGCCGCCTGCACGCGGTCGCGGGCGGCGCCCGTCATCCCCGCGTGGTAGGCGGCGGCGGGCAGGTCGGCGGCGAGCTCCTCGCCCAGGGCGTCCGCCTCCTTGCGCGTCGGGGCGTAGATGATGGCCGGCCGCCGGCCCTCCTCCGCCAGCACCCGCCGGACCGTCTCCCGGCGCTCCGAAGGACGCAGCTCGGTGACCTCGACGGCGATGTTGGTGCGCCGGAAGCCGTGGATGAAGCGGGCGGCGCCGGCCACCCCCAGCTGCTCGGCGATGTCGTCCTGGACGAGCGGCGTGGCGGTCGCGGTCAAGGCGATGACCGGCGCCGGCCGGAGGAGCGGCAGCCGCTGGCCGATCATCCGGTAGTCGGGCCGGAAGTCATGGCCCCACTGGGAGATGCAGTGCGCCTCGTCGATGGCGATGAGGACGGGCTTCCGGCGGGCGAGCATCTCGGGAAAGCCGGGGACCGCGAGGCGCTCGGGGGCGATGAAGAGGAAGTCGAGGCGGCCGTCGAGATAGTCGCGGCAGACCCGCCGCGACTCCGCGCGGTCGCGGCCGGAGTGAATGCGCTCGGCGGCCAGGCCCAGCTCCCGCAGCTTTCCCACCTGATCTTCCATGAGCGCGATGAGCGGCGAGATCACCAGCGTGGTGCCGGCGCGGGCCAGCCCCGGGAGCTGGTAGCAGAGCGACTTGCCGGCGCCGGTCGGCATCACCAGCAGGATGTCCTTCCCCGCGGTGGCGGCGCGGCAGACCGCTTCCTGGTAGGGCCGGAAGGAGGGCAGGCGGAACGCCTCGTGCAGCAGGTCCTCCAGCTTCTCGATCGGCGTCGGTGAACGCCGCGCGATCTCACTCCTTGGGCTCCCACCGTTCGATCCATTCTGCAGCCAGCCGGAGCCGCCGACCGCCCGCGAAATCGTCTCCGACGGAGGAATCCCTCCTCCCTCCCCCGTTATTGAGAGTTGGGGAGGGGGGGCCGGGGTCGCGAACACCCCGGCCACCACCTTGCGGACGTACTCCTCGATCCCCCGCAGGAAGGCGCCGAGGTCCGCCTCCCCGCGCTGGATGCGCTGGAGCTGGGCCTCCCACTGGCCGGTCATCGCCGGGCTCTTGACCTCGGGATGGACCGCCTCGATCAGGCGGATTCCCTTGTCGGTGGCGGCGAGCGACCTCCCCTGGCGCTCCAGGTACTCGCGGCGCAGCAGCGTCTCGATGATCTCGGCGCGGGTGGCCGGGGTGCCGAGGCCCGACTCCTTCATGGCGTCGGAGAGCTCCTTGTCGTCGAGCGTCTTGCCGGCGGTCTCCATGGCGGTGAGGAGCGTCCCCTCGGTGAGGCGCTTCGGCGGCCGGGTCTGCTTGGCGACGGCGCGGGCGTCGGTCACCTGCCGCCGGTCTCCCGCCGCGAGGCCCGGCGGCAGGTCCTGGCGCTCCTCGTCCACGGCCGGCTCGGCGCCCGCCCCCAGGTCCTTCGGCTCCTTCGGCGCCTTCCTCTCCTCGCCCTCTTTCCCCTCCAAGCGAAGGTCGAGCACCTTCCATCCCACCCGCTCGACCATCGTGCCGCTGCTGTGGAAACGGTCGATGATCTCCGGCATCGCCGGCGAGGCGACGAGGGTGACGACGGTGGTCACCGCCCAGACGTGGTCGTCGTGCCAGGCTACCAGGAGCCGGCGGCAGACGAGGTCGTAGAGCGCGCGCTCGTCGGCGGAGAGGGCAACTCCCGCCGCCGGAACCGTGGTGGGGAGGATGGCGTGATGGTCGGTGACCCGCAAGTCGTCGACGAAGCGGCGCGAGAGCGGCCGCTCGCCCGTGCCCGGCGCGAGCTGGCCTTCGTAGGGCCCGCGGATGGCCCGCACCACCTCGCTCAGGGTGGTTGCCACGTCGGTCGAGAGGTGGCGGCTGTCGGTGCGGGGATAGCTCAGGAGCTTCTTCTGCTCGTAGAGCGCCTGGGCAACTCCCAGGGTCTTCTTGGCGCTCCAGCCGAAGAGGCGGTTGGCGTGCCGCTGCAGCTCGGTCAGGTCGTAGAGGAGAGGGGCCGGCATCCGCCGGGTCTCGGAACGCACGGACTCGACCTCCACCCGGCCGCTCCGCGCCCGCTGGACGATCGCCGCCGCCTCCTCGAGGTCCTCCCCGGGCCGCGCGCCGGGCTTGATACGCCGAGCTTCGGAGGTCGGCACCGCGCCGCGGAACCAGGTGCCCCGGTAGGTCGAGGACGCAGGCGGGGGCCTGCTGGCCAAGTCCGGCGCGAAGGTGGCGACCACCTCCAGGTAGTCCTCCGGCACGAAGGCGCGGATGGCGAGCTCGCGCGCGACGACCATGGCGAGGGTGGGGGTCTGCACCCGCCCCACCGAGAGGTCTTCGCCGAAGGCGAGCGTGCAGGCGCGGGAGAGGTTCATCCCTACCAGCCAGTCGGCCCGGCTGCGCCCGCGGGCGGCGTCGGCCAGCGGATCGAGCTCGCGGCCGTCGCGCAGGCGGCGAAAGCCCTGGCGGATGGCCTCCGGCGTCAGCGACGAGATCCACAGGCGGTCGAACGGCTTGGCGCAGCCGGCGGCCTCGTAGATGTAGCGGAAGATGAGCTCGCCCTCGCGTCCGGCGTCGGTGGCGCACACCACCCGCTCGACGGCGCCCGAGTTGAGGACCTTCCTGACCACCTCGAACTGCTTGCGCGTCTCCTCGCCGACCAC
>DATNKQ010000252.1:0-16352 GCA_035603315.1 Thermoanaerobaculia bacterium | reverse complement strand
GGCCTCTGCCGCCCGCTGCTCGTGGGCGCTCCCGCCGTCGTGGCGGCGGCTGCGGAGGCCGCCGGGGTGAGCCTGACGGTGCCGGTGCTGGAGCCCGCCGCCGACCCCGACCTCGACCTTTTCGCCGCCCACCTCTCCGAGCGCCTGCGGCCGCGGGGCTTCGCCGACTGCGACGTCGCGGTCTTGGTGCGCGACCCGCTCTACTTCGCCGCCTCGGCGGTCGCCGCCGGCCGCGCCGACGGCGCCGTCATGGGGGCGCGGGCGACCACCGCCGACACCCTGCGCGCCGCCCTCCGCGCGGTCGGTCCCCGCCCGGGCCTCTCCGTCGTCTCCTCCTGCTTCCTCATGGTCCTGCCGGGCGGCCGCGCCCTCGTCTACAGCGACTGCGCGGTAGTCCCCGACCCCGACCCCGCCGCCCTGGCCGATATCGCCGAGGCGGCGGCGGCGAGCTGCCGCACCCTCCTCGGGGAGGAGCCGCGGGTAGCCCTCCTTTCCTTCTCGACCAAGGGCAGCGCGGCGCACGCGCGGGTCGACAAGGTGCGCGCCGCGCTCTCCCTCCTGCGCGAGCGCGGGGTCGACTTCGCGGTCGACGGCGAGCTCCAGGCCGACGCCGCCCTGGTGCCGGAGGTGGCGCGGCGCAAGGCGCCGGGGAGCCCGGTGGCGGGGAGCGCCAACGTCCTCGTCTTCCCCGACCTCGACGCCGGCAACATCGGCTACAAACTGACCGAGCGCCTGGCCGGCGCGCGGGCGGTGGGTCCCATCCTCCAGGGGCTCGACCGGCCGGTCAACGACCTCTCCCGCGGCTGTTCGGTCGACGACGTTCTGGACGTCATGGCGGTGACCGCGCTCGCGGCGGCCGAGCGGAGGCGGCGGTGAAGGTGCTGGTGGTGGGCGGCGGCGGGCGCGAGCATGCGCTCTGCTGGAAGCTCCGCCAGAGCCCGCTGCTCTCCGATCTCTACTGCGCGCCGGGGAACCCCGGCATCGACCGCCTGGCCGCCGCGGTGCCCATCGCCCCGGAGGAGATCCACCGCCTCGCCGACTTCGCCGCCGACATGAAGATGGACCTCACGGTGGTGGGGCCGGAGCTGCCGCTGGCGCTCGGGCTGGTGGACGAGCTCGAGGCGCGCGGCCTGGCGGTCTTCGGGCCGTCCAAGCGGGCCGCCGAGCTCGAGGGGAGCAAGGTTTTCGCCAAGCAGTTCATGGAGCGCCACGCCATCCCCACCGCCCCCTTCGCCCTCGCCCACGACGCCGCCGAGGCGCTGGCGGCGGCGCGGCGCTTCGGCCCGCCGGTGGTGCTCAAGGCGGACGGCCTCGCCGCCGGCAAGGGGGTGTTCGTCGCCGCCGACGAGGCGGAGCTCGCGGCGGCGGTGGCGGCGCTCTTCGAGGAGCGGCGCTTCGGCGCCAGCGCCGATCGGGTGGTGGTCGAGGCCTGCCTGGCCGGCGAGGAGGTCTCCTTCATGGCGCTCTGCGACGGCGAGCGCATCCTGCCGCTCGCCACCGCCAAGGACTACAAGCGGATCGGCGAGGGCGACAGCGGCCCCAACACCGGCGGCATGGGCTGCCACAGCCCCTCCGGCCTGCTCTCCGCGGAGACGGCGGCCGAGGTGGTCGAGTCGATCTGCCTGCCGGCCGTCGCCGGCATGGCGGCCGAGGCCCGCCCTTTCCGCGGCGTCCTCTACGCCGGCCTCATGCTGACGCCGGAAGGGCCGCGCGTCCTCGAGTTCAACGCCCGCTTCGGCGACCCCGAGGCGCAGGCCCTGATGCTCCGCCTGGAGGACGACCTCCTGCCGGTGCTCGCCGCCGGCGCCGCCGGCAGGTTCGAGACGCCGCGCCTGCGCTTCCGCCGCGAGTCCGCGGCCTGCATCGTCCTCGCCAGCCCCGGCTATCCGGGCCGGCCGCAGACCGGCGAGGCCATCCGCGGCGTCGACCGCGCCGACGCCCTGCCCGGCGCTTACGTATTCCAGGCTGGCACCGCGCTCGCAGGAGGGGAGCTGGTGAGCGCGAGCGGCAGGGTGCTCGACGTCTGCGCCCTGGGGACCGATCTGGTGGAGGCCCTGAAGACCGCCTACGCGGCGGCCGCCGAGATCGACTGGCCGGGCAAAGTCTTCCGCCGCGACATCGGCCGGCGCCTTCTCGACCGCCCCGCCGCCGCCATGGGTTCGTGATAGCGTCGACTGGAGTGGTATCCAATATGCATAAACCTCCACCGTACGCACACGGGATCGGATGAACCATGGGTGGCTGCTCAGGTTGTGCCTACAAGGGGATGTCGACCGCCGTCGAGGACACCTTCGTCGGCGTGAGGTTCCGGGAAGAGACGAACTTGACGCTCTGCACGACGGGGGGTCGGATCTATGCGCGGGGAGAGCCGGTGATCGTGGAGCTCGAGGGCGGCATGGCCTTCGGCTGCGTCGAGCAGTCGCCGATGCCGGTCTTCAAGCCCTGCCAGAAGTCGAGCGCGCGGCCCATCGTGCGCCCGGCAGACGCCGGCGACCGCGCCGCCCACGATCGCCAGCGCGAGAACCAGGCCCTGGGCAAGCTCTACGCGCAGGAGCGCGTGCGCGCCTTGGGGCTCGACATGAAGATCTCGCTCGTCGAGTTCTCCTTGAACGGCAAGAAGGCCGCCTTCTACTTCACCGCAGAGGGCCGGGTGGACTTCCGCCAGCTCGTCCGCGACCTGGCGACCCGCTTCTCGGTGCGGGTGAAGATGGTGCAGGTGGGCGCCCGCGACGAGGCCGGCCTGGTGGGCGGCATCGGCGTCTGCGGCCGCACCCTCTGCTGCTCGACCTGGTTGAAGGACTTCCGGCCGATCTCGATCCAGATGGCGAAGCGCCAGAACCTGAGTCTCAACCCGTCGAAGATCTCCGGCCAGTGCGGGCGGCTGCTCTGCTGCCTGGCCTACGAGGACGACCAATATCGTTCCAAGGACCCGGACAGCCGTCCGGCCCCTTCCGCGCACGTTCCTGTCTGAGGGATCGCAAACTCCGATGGCCATACGCAAGCTGATTCGTCCCGACATGAACGAGCTCAAGAAGGACCTCCCCTCGCGCAGCGTGCGCCGCAAGCAGACGCCGCCCGAGCAGACCAACGCCGAGGAGTTCTACTACCTCAAGCAGATGGCGGCGAAGACCCCGATGGTGGTCATCATGTCGGACGGCGAGGAGCTGCGGGGCTGGATCGAGTGGTACGACAAGGGGTCGTTGAAGCTCAACCGCCACCAGGGCCCCAACCTGCTGATCCAGAAGCAGTACATCCGCTACATGTTCAAGGAAGAGGAGCTGCGGCGCGGGCGCGCCAGGCGCCTCCACGGCGAGAGCGACGGCGACCAGGAGCCCATCGCCTGACTTGTCGCCGCCGCCCATCCTCGTCCTCACCCAGGGCGATCCCGCCGGGATCGGCCCCGAGATCCTCGCCAAGCTCCTCTTAGATCCTGATGGCGGCGGCGGCCGTGCGTGGCGCCCGCTCGTCGTCGCCGAGCTCGCCGCTCTAGACGCCCTGCGTCGATCCCTGCCCAACCTCGCCTGGGATCGTCTCCAACCCTTGGCCTCGGTTCCCTCGCGCGAAGAGCTCGACGCCCTCCCGGCCGACCGCGTCCCGCTGCTCGATCCGGTCGGCGCGGCGAGGAAGATCGCCTTCGGGAGCTCGGGTCCCGCCGACGCCGCGGGAGCCATGGCGGCCCTCGACGCCGGCATCCGGCTCGTCCGCGCCAGCGCCGCCGACGCCCTGGTGACCGCCCCGGTCAGCAAGGGCTCGATCGCCCGCCACCACCTCCCCGGCTTCAAGGGGCACACGGACTACCTGGCCGCGGCCGCCGGCCTCGAGCGCTACGGCAGGGACTACCTGATGGCCTTCCTGGCCCCCGACCTCCAGGTGGCGCTCCTGACCGTCCACGAGCCGCTCAAGGAGGCGCTCCAGAGGATCGACGGCCCCGCCCTCGATGCCGCTTTGGCCTGCCTCGGCCGCCATGCCGGCGGCAGGATCGCGCTGGCGGGATTGAACCCGCACGCCGGCGAGGGTGGCCTCCTGGGCTCCGAGGACGCCGAGCTGCTGGCACCGGCGGTCGAGCGCGGGAGGCAGCGGGGAGAGGACGTCCACGGCCCCGAGAGCGCCGACTCCCTCTTCGCCCGCGCCAGGAGCGGCGAGTTCGACTGGGTCCTCGCCCTCTACCACGACCAGGGCCTGATCGCCGTCAAGACCGCAGCCTTCGGCCTCGCCACCAACTGGACCCTCGGCCTCCCCTTCCTCCGCACCTCCGTCGACCACGGCACCGCCTTCGCCATCGCCGGCAAAGGAATCGCCGACGCCCGGCCGCTCCAGCACGTCGTCGAAACGACCCTGGGGTTGATCGCCGGGGACTTGCCGCGGGGGCGGCGGGTGTCGTAGGGGCCTTGTCCCACTAACCGCTGTTACACTGTGCGGCCATCATGGTAACCCTGGTCAGGAGCGTTCTACTGATCCCGCTCTCCACCGGTTGGCTGGTGCCGCTGTGGTTGGCCTGCCATTTCTTCCTTGAATCTGCGCAGCAGGACGCCATCGAGCGCGCGGGCGGTCACGTGCCCATCACGTCGTTCCCATATCTCCACGAAGCGGACGACATGGTCGCCGTCGCCTTCCTGTGGTTGGCGGTAGCAATCGGTTATTGGGTGGTTCAGTGCGTGAAGGGCCAACAGCTTCGACGTCCGGCGTAGGCGCTCGCGGTTGGGCGTGTCACGCCGATGGGCCGCGGCGGGCACAACCATGGTAGGCTGATCTCCAGACAGAAATGAAGAAAGAACTGGGAGTTGGGAAGACGAGATGAGGGAAGACCTGCGCGTTGATTCCGATGGAGGTTGATCAATGAACAAGAGGATCCTCTTACTGACCGTCGCGGCAGCCGTGGTTGGAGGAACAACTCTTTTGTTTATCCTGTGGTCTAACAGTTGGAATAACCCTAGCAAAAAGGAGCTAGGCTGGGTCGCTTTCGGCCCCTATCACGGCAACCTTGTTCAGGTGTCGATGAGCTGCAACTGCCCGTCTGCTCTTATCGAGTCCCGAAAGCAGCCGATCGTTCTCGCTATCAGTCTTTCAAGGCCGCAACAAGGTTCTGGGCACCAAATTGCCCAGCCGGGACTACCCTCCCTGCCGTCCAAATCCTTCTATGCTTGGGTTGATTCCATCAATGCAACTACGGAGCTAGCACCTTCGGAACTACCATCGGCGGAGATGGGCTCCGACGAACAGTTGGCATCGGGGATCAATGCAAATCTCTATCTGTCGATCACGCCCAGCGGTGCGGGCCCGGTATCCATGATCCTGCACTTAGCCTCTGCTCTTCGGGGTCAACCATTAGATCCAGACATAGCGAAGCTTGAGTGGGACCCGGTTGTGCACCCCACGTTCTTGAAGGCGACAACGCCCTTTATCTACTCTGGCCTCGCGTTCGCCTGTGCTTTGGGCGTATTGTTTGCAATTGACCGTCGGTATCGCCAGCTTCGGCTTCGGACTGAACAGCGGCTCGCCGAGGCGAAGAAGAGAGCAGAAAATAACCCGGAAGAAACACAGGCTGCGTGGGACATTGCTAGGATCAAGCTTGAGGCATATTTCGACCGCAACTTGATACAAGTAAACCTTGTCTTTTGGGTGGCGGTCTTCGTTATCACGGTTGGCTTCGGATTCGTCCTTGCTGGCGTCCTTTTCTCGTTGAATAACCCAAAGGAGCTGTCAACCCCCCGACTTGCGGCAGTCTCGGGCATCATCACTCAGTTTATCGGTGCCACAGTAATGGTAATCTATCGCTCTACCATGCTACAGGCGAACGAGTTCATGAGTATCTTGGAGCGGATTAATACTGTCGGGATGGCGGTGCGAGAACTTGACCGGATTCCGGAGAGTCAGTCGGACCTGAAAAGCAAGGTTCGCGCACACGTTGTAGAACTCCTACTCAGCGTGGGTCGGCCTGGCTCAACGCAGCAGCGGAAGGGCAGATAAGTAGCATGGATTCCCAGAATACCTCCCTAACTCGCGGCGATCACTTCTTGGCTCTGGCGCCTGCGAACGCCTTAACCCCATGCCGCCGCTTTCTCTCAGCCACCGCCCCCATCTTGTCCGTTTCTACTCTCGACAGATCTTTTCTTAGCCCCTGCCCGATGTAGGCCCGAATCAGGGGCTGATATCCAGAGAAGCCGAGCACGGGCGCGAGGCGCTTCAGGTCGTCGATCACGTCCTCCGGAAGGCGGATGCTGATCGTTGTCATGGGGCGGTCCTTGCGGAGCCTCTTCTCGATGCGGTCCCTCATTCTCGTACCGGCCTTCTGAGCGGGTGTAGCCATTCGAGGCGAGTTTATACGTTTCACATCCTGCCGCTGAATGGGGCCGACTGGCGAGACGGGAAGGACGATATCCTTCCCCCATGGCTCACCTCCTCGATCCGCTCCGACTTCGCTCTCTTCAACTTGCCCACCGCATCCTCGTTTCGCCGATGTGCCAGTACTCCTGCGAGGACGGTTTTGCGACCGACTGGCACCTCGTCCACCTCGGCAGCCGGGCCGTGGGCGGCGCGGCGCTGGTGTTCACGGAGGCGACGGCGGTGGCCGCGGCGGGCCGCATCAGCCCTCAGGACCTCGGCATCTATGACGATCGGCACGTCGAGGCGCTGGGGCGCATCGTTCGTTTCGTCAAGGGGCAGGGTGCGGCGGCGGGCATTCAGCTTGCTCATGCCGGCCGCAAGGCCAGCACCGCTCCGCCGTGGGATGGCCATGGCGCCATCGCGCCGGCGGACGGCGGATGGGAGGCGTTGGGGCCGACCGATGAGGCGTTCTCGAGCAGCTACCCCGTGCCCCGAGCGCTGACGGCGGCGGAGCTGGCCGCCGTCGTCTCGTCGTTCCGCGCCGCCGCGGTCCGCGCCCGGGCGGCGGGATTCGACGTCGCCGAGATCCACGCGGCGCACGGGTATCTGCTGCACGAATTCCTGTCGCCGCTGGTCAACACACGCACCGACGACTTCGGCGCCTCGTACGACAACCGCGTGCGGCTGTGCCTGGAGGTGGTCGCCGCCGTGCGGTCGGTGTGGCCCGAACAGCTGCCGCTCTTCGTCAGGATCTCCTGTACCGATTGGAAGGAGGGCGGTTGGGACGTCGAGCAGTCCGTCGAGCTGGCGCGGCGGCTGCGCAACCACGGCGTCGATCTCGTCGACTGTTCCTCCGGCGGCGCGGTGGCCGACGCCAAGATCGAGGTCGGACCCGGCTATCAGGTGCCGTTCGCCGCGCGCATCCGGCGGGAAGCCGGCATCGCGACGGGCGCCGTCGGCCTCATCACCAGCGCGGCGCAGGCGGACGCCATCGTCCGCGGCGGCGAGGCCGACTGCGTGCTGCTGGCGCGGGAGTTCCTGCGAGACCCCTACTGGCCGCTCCATGCGGCGCAGCAGTTGGGAGCCGTGCTCCCCTGGCCGCAGCAATACCTGCGCGCAGCGCCTCCGGGGACGCCGGCCCGGTGACCCGATTCGTGTTCGGCCAGATGGGCTGGCGGCACGCCGAACGGGCCGGCACCACGCCGATCCTTTCGGCACAACGCCGATCCTTCAGGCATCAAGCCAATCGTTCCGGAGCCACGCCGATCGGTTCGGCACCGCGCCAAACGTTTCGGCACGGCGCCAATCGATTCGGCGCCACGCCGGAGAGGCCGGTATTCAAGCCATTGGATTCGGCGCCGTGCCGAAACGTTTGGCTCCAAACGAATGAACTCGGCGTCACGCCGGAAGGCCCGGTCTGCTCGCCAATTGAATCGAGACGGCGCCGAATCGATTGGCGCCGTGCCGGAACGTTCGGCGCGAATGCCGACAGGACCGGCTTGCCGCCAAGTCGCCCGGTTCCCGTTTGAACTGACAAAAAACGGCGCCGGGATGCGATCCCGGCGCCGAGGAGTACGGAGGGAAGGGGACTACTGGCCCGCGGCTTCGGCCAGCATCTTCGCGGCCGCCTTGGCAGCCGCCTTGGACGCGGCTTCGACCGCGGCTTCTGCGGTCGCCTTGGCTGACGCCGAGGCCAACGCCTCGGCCTTGTCGGCCTTGGACGGCCGTTTCACCCGGACAACACGGGCGCGGGGCTTGATCCCGAACTGGAGGAGCTTCTCGCTCTCCAGGCCGAAGGAGCCTTTCAGGGTCGCGCCGATCCGGTTGCGCAGGTCGCGGCCGGACTGGTCGATCTCGGTGCGCCGCTGGTTGGTCTCCCGCAGAAGGCCCTTCTGGATCTCCTGCTGCTCCTGCAGCGTCTTGGCCTCGGCGAGCAGCGCGGCAAGCGCCGTCTGATCCGCGGCCACCTGGGGGAGATCCGGCAGATGCGGGATGAGGTTGGCGTTGAGAACTGCCAAGTCGGCGAGCTTCTCTTTGAACGAAGGCGTGGGCATGACGTAGGTCCTTTCCGTTCTCGCGAACGGTTGGAGCTCCCACGTGGTAGGCATCGCCGCACCCGTGGGGGCCAGTTTTTAGGTTCTTTCGGAAGATGGGCGGGATGGGGTCACCGGCCAGGTTCGGCCCCATTCCGTCCGCTTGCTTCTCCTGCCTTCACCCCTCTGGGGCGAATCATCCTTCCTCCTTTCAGGCGCCTGACGGCTCCGTTGCCGCCACGGTTTGCGGCTGGCCGGAAGCTGTGTCGCGGGGCAGTCTTGCGGAGAGGGAGGAGGAAGTCAACGAAAGTTGCGTAAATTGTAACTCGGCATTGACGCTTGGGCTAAAGGAGACTCCGCCAAGCAGAGGGCGCCTGTGCGACGATAGGCCATGGACGCTTCGACGAACCGCCGCGCCGACGTCCTCGTCGCCGGCGCCGGGCCGACGGGCCTGGTGCTCGCCGTGTGGCTGGCGCGGCTGGGCGTAGGCGTACGGATCGTCGACAAGACTTCCGAGCCGGGGACGACGTCGCGCGCCGTTGCCGTGCAGGCGCGCACCCTCGAGCTGTACCGCCAGATCGGCCTCGCGGACGCGGTCGTCCAGCGGGGACGGAAGGCCGTCGCCGCGAATCTCTGGGTGGCCGGCAAGCGGCGGGCGCGGGGCGTCTTCGGCGACATGGGCGCGGGCCTCAGTCCCTTCCCCTACGCGCTGATCTTTCCCCAGGACGAGCACGAGCGTCTGTTGATCGACCGTCTGGCCGAGACCGGCGTCGAGGTCGAGCGCAGCACGGAGCTCCTGGGCTTCGAGGATGCGGCTGGCCGTGTTCTCGCCCGCCTGAGGCGTCAGGACGGAGCCGAGGAAACGTGCGAGGCAGCGTTCATTGCGGGGTGCGACGGCGCCCATTCCATCGTGCGCGAGGGGCTCGGGATCGGTTTTCCGGGCGGGACGTACGCTCACCTCTTCTACGTCGCCGACGTGGAAGCGGGTGGAGCGACGATGAACGGCGAGCTGCACGTCGGCCTCGACAAGAGCGACTTCCTGGCCGTCTTCCCGCTGCAGGACCCGCGGTATGCACGCCTCATCGGCACCGTGCGCGAGGAGCCTGGACGCCGGCACCAGGACCTGTCGTGGAACGACGTCGGCAAGAAGGTGATCGCATGGATTCGCATCGACGTCGAGCGCGTGAACTGGTTCTCGACCTACCGTGTCCATCACCGGGTCGCCGATCGTTTCCGCGCCGGTCGCGCGTTTCTCCTCGGCGACGCCGCGCACATCCACAGCCCCGTCGGCGGACAGGGCATGAACACGGGAATCGGCGACGCCGTGAACCTCGCCTGGAAGCTCGCCGCTGTCCTGAAGCGGCGGGCGGACACAACGCTCCTCGACAGCTACGAGCCGGAACGCATCGCCTTCGCCCGCCGCCTCGTCGCGACGACCGATCGCGCCTTCACGGAGGTGACGAGCGACGGGGTCCTCGCCCGCTTCGTGCGGCTGGACCTCGTGCCGCTCGTCCTCCCGCCCCTCTTTGCGCTCAGGTCCGTGAGACGCTTCCTGTTCCGCACGGTCTCCCAAACCGCGGTGCACTACCGCGAAAGCCCCCTGAGCGAGGGGCGCGCGGGAGCCGTTCACGGCGGCGACCGCCTGCCCTGGGTGGCGCCCTCGAACGGCGGCGGCGCGGACAACTTCGCCGCGCTGACGTCGCTGAACTGGCAGGTCCACGTGTACGGCGAAGCCGCGCCCGGAATCGAGACCCTGTGTGCCGCGCGACGATTGCCGCTGCACGTCTTCCCATTGCTTCCGGAGATGCGGCAAGCCGGCCTGCGGCGCAACGCCGTCTATCTGGTGCGACCCGATGGCTACGTGGCCCTGGCGGATGCCGACGGTCGCGGCAGCGCCATCGCGTCCTATCTCGATCGACGCAAGATCACCGCGGGCTAGAACGAGCTCCCTGCCGAGCAGATCGGCGCCGAAAGCTGCGGAAAGAATCCCTGGTTCCAGGTGGAGTCCCGCAGCAGGTCGAGCCAGTTCACGTTGTCGTGGAGGACGTTGTTCGGGCTGTCCTTGAACTCTATGTTCAGGTGCGCCGCGCGCGCAAAGGCAGGGGTTCCTTGGCGGTCGACCCCTGGGCGTAGAGGCGGCAGGACGAAGACCGCGAGGATGGGCTCCACATCCGAGGAACAGCCGATGGAGTCCGAGCCCGTGCACCAGGGGAGAGCCTGCACGTCGCCACCGCTGAGCCGTCCCTGCGCGTCCACTTGAATGTGGAAGAGCAAAGCGATCTGGCCTTCCCCGTAAAAGCAGTCTCCGTTGTCGTAGCAGGAAACGCTATACGTCAGGATGTTCATGCGATAGCTCAGGGGCTCTGCGCCGCGAAAGAAGACGCTCTTGAAGCGGGAGCGCCCGGCGTCGCAGTTGGAAAAAGGCTGAACAAGACAATCGGAAACTCGTACGGTGCGCGCCAGGATCGAGTAGGCTTTGAGATCCAACTCCGACACCTCCGCGTGACAGGCGGCGAGTAGAGCGTCCCGGTTGAGGCCTCGTCCCGCCCGGTCGCTTTGGCCCGCTCCGGGGGTCAAGCGATCGGTGATCCGGATCGGGAGACCGGGTGTGGTGGGATCTGGGACCGTCTGCGCCAGATCGAAGTTGACGTCCAGGATTTGCGGACCCACCGGTGCCGAGCTGAGGTTGGAGGCGGCGTCCCGTCGAACAAGAGTCGCCTGCGGTAAGAGCAATCGATGCGGGTCAAGAAAGTCTTCTGCCTGCTTGAGGACGAGGTCGAAGGGGAGCTGCTCTTCCTCGCGGGTAGGATGGCCCGTGACGGGATCGGGAAGCAATCGGCTCGTGGTCGAGAGCCCACGATAGATACCGCCTTGGGGCGAGGAGCGCCAGACGAACAGGTTCGATCCGTCGTAGCTCACCACCATGCGATGGACAAGGCGTCCCAATTGGCTCTCCTCACACGCCACTTGCTCTGCGGTAAGAGAGTTGCCGAACCCTTGCGCGGCGGCGGATGCTGCTGAGGCTAAGCCAAAGAACAGAATCGCAAGCCAGCGTTGCAGATTCGAGACTCGCGGTCGTCTGCGCCATTCACTTTGGGAGTCAAGGATGGGAGCCGTGAGCGTCAATAGAAGCTCCCGGCCGAGCAGACCGGTGCCGAAATCTGCGCCAAGAATCCCTGGTTCCAGGTGGAGTCCCGCAGCAGGTCCATCCAGTTCACCGTGTCGTGAAGGACATTGTCCGGGCTGTCGATGAAATCGAGGTTCAGATGCGCGGCCCGCGCGAAGGCTGGAGGCCCCTGACGATCAATCCCAGGCCGTAGCGGCGGCAGGACGAAAACCGCCAGAAGCGGCTCCAGAGTGTTGGTGCAGCCGAGATAGTCCGACCCGGTGCACCAAGGAAGGGCCTGCACATCGCCGCCTGAGAGCCTCCCCTGCGCGTCCAACTGAACGTGAAAAAACAGGGCGACCTGACCCTCCCCGTAGAAGCAGTTGTTGTTATCGTCGCAGCCGACGCTATACGTCAAGATGTTCATGCGATAGCTAAGTGGCTCGGCGCCGCGAAAGAAAACGCTCTTGAATCGCGAGCGGCCAGCATCACAGGGCGAAGTCGGCTGCAGGAGGCAATCGGAAACCCGTACCGTGCGGGACAAGATCGAGTAGATCTTGAGGTCCAGCTCGGAGACTTCGGAATGGCAGGCCGTCAGCAGAGCGTCGTAGGCGAGACCCCGGCCTGCACGGTCGCTCTGCCCTGCTCCCGGCGTCGTACGGTCGGTGATCCGAATCGGCAGACCCGGCATCGTAGGGTCCGGCACCTCGGCCGCCAAGTCGAAGTTGACGTCCAGGATCCCCGGCGTCACCGGCGCCGAGCTCAGGTTCGAGGCGGCGTCGCGGCGCACGAGGGTCGCCTGGGGCAGCAGTAGACGATGCGGATCGAGGAAATCTTCCTCTTGCTTCAGCAGCAGATCGAAGGGGAGCTGCTCCTCCTCGCGGAAAGGTTGTCCTGTAAAGGGATCCGGACCCATACGGCTCGTGGTCGAGAGGCCGCGATACACCCCACCTCCCGGCGTGGAACGCCAGACGAACAGATTCGATCCGTTATAGCTGACCACCATGCGGTGAATCAGCCGCCCGAGTTGGGTCTCTTCGCAGGCTACCTGCTCCGGGGTAAGAGGGTTGCCGGATGTCTCACCGGCAGCACTTCGAGCGGCGGCGAGGCCCAGGAGCAGAATCGGAAGCCAGCGGCGTAGGAGCAGGAACCGCAGAGGCTTGTGACTGCCGCCCCGGAAAACGCCACCAGGAGGTCGGAGCCTCAATAGAAACTTCCCGCGGAGCAGATCGGCGCCGAAACCTGCGCCAAGAATCCCTGGTTCCAGGTGGAATCCCGCAGCAGGTCGAGCCAGTTCACGGTGTCGTGGAGGACATTGTCCGGGCTGTTGATGGTTTGTATGTTCAAGTGTGCGGCGCGCGCGAAGGCGGCGTCACCTTGTCGATCGATCCCGGGTCGTAGAGGTGGCAGGACGAAGAGGGCGAGAACGGGGTCGCCGAGATAGGTGCAACCGATAGAGTCCGAGCTCGTGCACCAAGGCAGGGCCTGAACGTCACCTCCGGTGAGGCGCCCCTGTGTGTCCACCTGGACGTGGAAGATCAGCGCGATCTGGCCCTCCCCGTAGACGCAATCTCCGTTGTTGTCACAGGTGTCAACGTACTCCAAGATGTTCATTCGATAGCTCAGGGGCTCGGCTCCGCGAAAGAAAACGCTCTTGAAACGGAGGCGCACCGCATCACAATTAGAAAACGGCTGCGCGAGACAATCCGAAATCCGTACGGTTCGGGCCAGGATCGAGTAAATCTTCAGATCCAACTCCGACACCTCCGCGTGACAGGCGGTGAGCAGAGCATCCCGGTTGAGGCCCCGTCCCGCCCGATCGCTTTGGCCTGCTCCGGGGGTCAAGCGATCGGTGATCCGGATCGGGAGTCCCGGTGTCGTGGGATCTGGAACCGTCTGCGCGAGATCGAAGTTGACGTCCAGGATTTGGGGACCCACCGGCGCCGAGCTGAGGTTGGAGGCGGCATCCCGTCGAACAAGAGTCGCCTGCGGTAAGAGCAATCGATGCGGGTCAAGAAAGTCTTCTGCCTGCTTGAGGACGAGATCGAAGGGAAGCTGCTCTTCCTCCCGGGAAGGACGCCCCGTTACGGGATCGGGGAGCAATCGGCTCGTGGTCGCTAGTCCACGATAGATACCGCCTTGGGGCGAAGAGCGCCACACGAAAAGGTTCGATCCGTCGTAGCTCACCACCATGCGATGGACCAGTCGTCCGAGTTGAGTCTCTTCGCATGCCACCTGTTCGGTGGTTAGAGGGTTGCCGAATGTCTGACTGGCATCACTTCGAGCGGCGGCGAAGCCCATAAGCAGAATCGGAAGCCAGCGGCGTAGAAGAAAGGACCGCAGCGGCTTGTGCCAGCCGCGCGGAAATACCTCACCAGGAGATCGAAGCGTCAATAAAAACTTCCTGCAGAGCAGACCGGCGCCGAAAGCTGCGGAAAGAATCTCTGGTTCCAGGTAGAGTCCCGCAGCAGGTCGAGCCAGTTCACGTTGTCGTGGAGGATGTTGCCCGGGTCGATGATGTTCGAGATGTTCAGGTGCGCGCCACGGGCAAAGGCGGCGTCACCCTGGCGGTCGGTGCCGGGCCGAAGAGGCGGAAGGACGAAGACCGCAAGATCGGGCTCAAGGGTCGTAGTGCAGCCGATGGTCTCGGAGCCCGTGCACCAGGGTAGAGCCTGAACATCGCCGCCGGTCAGGCGCCCCTGTGCGTCCACCTGGATATGGAAGACCAACGCGATCTGTCCCTCCCCGTAGAAGCAATTCCCGTTGTCCTCGCAGGTGACGACGTACTCCAGGATGTTCATTCGATAGCTCAGCGGCTCGGCGGCGCGAAAGAAAACGCTCTTGAAGCGGAGGCGAACTGCATCGCAAAAAAGAGCCGGCTGCGCGAGACAATCCGAAACCCGCACAGTGCGGGCCAGAATCGAGTAAATCTTCAGATCGAGCTCAGACACTTCAGCGTGACAGGCGGTGAGCAGAGCATCCCGGTTTAGGCCTCGGCCCGCCCGATCGCTTTGGCCCGCTCCTGGAGTCAAGCGATCGGTGATCCGGATCGGCAGGCCGGGTATCGTTGGATCTGGGACCGTCTGCGCCAAGTCGAAGTTGACGTCCAGGATTTGGGGACCCACCGGCGCCGAGCTGAGGTTCGAGGCGGCATCCCGTCGAACAAGGGTCGCCTGCGGTAAGAGCAACCGATGCGGGTCCAAAAAATCCTCCTCCTGCTTGAGCACAAGGTCGAAAGGGAGCTGCTCTTCTTCCCGGGTAGGAAGGCCCGTGAGGGGATCGGGGAGCAACCGGCTCGTGGTCGCGAGCCCACGATAGATACCGCCTTCTGGCGAAGAGCGCCACACGAAAAGGTTCGATCCGTCGTAGCTCACCACCATGCGATGAATCAGGCGCGTAAGCTGACTCTCCTCGCACGCCACCTGGGCGGCGGTCAACGGTTGGCCGAAACCCTGAGCGGCGGCTTGCTCAACGGATGACAGGCTCAGCAGTACGATCGGAAGCCAGCGTCGTAGGATCATTTTCCACCTCGCGGGAGCCATGAGAGTTAGTACCTGTAGATGCGAAGAATGACATCCAACGGGTACTTGGGCGATGTGACCGTGCAGTTGGTAAGTCCTGAGCAGGTGCTGCCGTTCCAGGTGGAAGTCACATGATTCGGTGTCGATGACCCTGCAATGGGCTGCATGGTGGCGGGATCGATCCAGGTCAGGTCGTAGGTTCCGGTGAAACTACCAAGCGTCAAGTGAATGGACTCCTGATATTGCAGCGGGCTTGTCCACAGGCGCGTGTCGTAGCCGCCAAAGCCGAGATTGGAACCGGCCCCGCCGCTACACCCGCTGGCTCCGTAAACCGCGGAGGTCTTGCAGCGCGGGGTGCTGTGGTGGACATAGTACACGAGCCCTCGCGGCGTCACGGCGTTGTTCGTCTCGAGCGCGGCCCAGTAGCGCTTCGAAGAAGTTGCTGCTTCCCAGCCGGAGGGGTAAGCGCCGGGCTGGAACCAGGAGCCCCAGGTCCAACCGGGCTTGGCCGGGTCGGTGCCCATGGCCTTGAAATCGGTAAGCTTGAGCGGCGTGATGCCGAAGGCGCCGAGTTGGGTGCCGTCCGAGTTCGGTGGGGGTGGCGGAGGGTTGAAGAACGAACGAACCTGGCCGAGCTGCTGGCGCACAGGCGTTGGAGGCACGCCGTTTAGAAGATATCCGTAGTGGTCATACGTCGCCCCCTGGCTGAACAGGAATTCCAGCGCCTCGGCGCGGACCGGCTCTATCGTGCCAGTCTTCGAAGTGCCGTTCTCGTGGCTTGCGGTTGCGAAGTTTACCGGCACTATTCCGGGCGTAATCTTGGTCTCGTTGAAGCCGAAGATCATCGGCTTCTGGTAGTAGGTCCGGATCATCGACATGGCTCCGAGATCTAAGGGGCTGGATCCGGAAGGAAGGTTCGCCCGGTTGGGAGAGTTGGCGGTCGTGTAGTGACCGTTCATGACTTGAGCAGGTGGGTTCGACGGCGGCGACAGAAGCGACAGAAGATTGAGCGTGCTGAACGGCTGCACGGCGATCAAGTGCCCATGCTTGAGAAGAGGATGCGCCGCTTCTTGCGCGCGCACCTCGGCGATGACCCGCTTTTCCCAGTTGGCCACGTAGGTGGGATCGACCCCTAGGTTGTTCCAGCCTCCATCCGGCTCGTTAGCAACCTCGAAATAGACGTTGTCGAAACACCAGAGGGCGTTGATCGTCGCGTCGATGACGTTCTTCTGGTAGGCCCACATCGCCTGTTGGTCGCTCGGGATGTTGGGGTCGCTGCTGTTGCCGTTGAGGAGCACGAAGTAGCGCGCGTCGGAGAGTCCGACGACCGACAGCGTTCCACCGACGACGGCCCGAGATCGTTTCGTG
>DATNKQ010000244.1:0-7971 GCA_035603315.1 Thermoanaerobaculia bacterium | reverse complement strand
TGCCGGCCAGCCGGCCGGCCGCACCCACCCGGACCCTAGCTGCAGCCGCTCGTCGAGCCGCAGTTGTTGCATTTGTAGCAGCTGCCGTTCCTCACCATGATGGCGCCGCACTCGTGGCAGCTCGGCGCGTCCTGCTGGTAGAGGAAGGTCGCCCGGTTCGCCTCGAAGCTCAGCGGCTCGTGCACCGGCTCGAGCCGCCCTCCCCCGGAGAGCGACATGGGCGCCGGCGGCTCGGCCGGCGGCTCGTCGCGCAGGATGACTCCGGCGGCGGCCTTGCCCTCCCGCGACAGGAACTTCGAGGCCAGCCAGCGGAAGATGTAGTCGGTGATCGACTTGGCGATCGGGATCTCCGGGTTCTTGGTGAAGCCCGAGGGCTCGAACCGGGTGTGGCTGAACTTGTCCACCAGGGTCTGCAGCGGCACCCCGTACTGCAGGGCGATGGAGATCGAGGTGGCGAAGGAGTCCATCAAGCCGGAGATGGTCGATCCCTCCTTGGCCATCACCAGGAAGATCTCGCCCGGCTGGCCGTCCTCGTAGAGGCCGACGGTGAGATATCCCTCGTGCTCGTTGATCGAGAACTTGTGGGTGATGGCGCGCCGCTCGTCGGACAGCTTCCGGCGCACCGCCCGCCGCTCGGCAATCGGCAGCGCCTGCGCTGCCGCTTCGACCGGCAGGTCCTTCTTGGTCGACAGCGGCTGGCTCCGCTTGCAGCCGTCGCGGTAGATGGCCACCGCCTTCAGCCCCATCTGCCAGCCCTCGACGTAGGCCTGCAGGATGTCCTCGGGGGTCGAGTCCTCCGGCATGTTGATGGTCTTGCTGATGGCGCCCGAGATGAAGGGCTGCACCGCGGCGAGCATCTTCAGGTGCCCCATGTAGTGGATCGAGCGCGATCCCTGGGCCGGCTTGAAGGCGCAGTCGAAGACCGGCAGGTGATCCTCCTTCAGGTGCGGCGCGCCCTCGATGGTGTCGTGCTCGTCGATGTACTCGACGACGTCGCGGATCTGGTCCTTGTCGTAGCCCAGCCGCTTCAAGGCCTTGGGGACGGTGTTGTTGACGATCTTGATCATGCCACCGCCCACCAGCTTCTTGTACTTGACGAGGGCGATGTCCGGCTCGACGCCGGTCGTGTCGCAGTCCATCATGAAGGCGATCGTGCCGGTGGGCGCGAGGACCGAGATCTGGCTGTTGCGCAGGCCGTGGCGCTCCCCCAGCTCCACGGTCTCGTCCCACGAATGCTTGGCGGCCTGCAGCAGGGTCATGGAGACGTGCGCGGCGTCGATCCGCCGGGTGGCGTCGCGGTGCTTCCGCATCACCCGCAGCATCGGCTCGCGGTTGACCTCGTACTCGGAGAAGGGACCGAGGGCGGCGGCGATGCGCGCCGACTGGGCGTAGGAGGCGCCCGACATCAGGGCGGTGATCGCCCCGGCGTAGTCGCGGCCGGCCGTCGAGTCGTAGGGCAGGCCGCGGGCCATCAGGAGAGCTCCCAAGTTGGCGTAGCCGATGCCCAGGGGACGGAACTTATGGGAGTTCTCGTCGATCCTCGGGGTCGGGTAGCTGGCGAAGTCGACGAGGATCTCCTGGGCGGAGATCACCACCTCGCAGGTGTGCTTGAAGCCCTCCACGTCGAAGCCGGTCTCCGGTTCGTAGAAGCGCATCAGGTTGATCGACGCCAGGTTGCACGCCGTGTCGTCCAGGAACATGTACTCGCTGCAGGGGTTGCTGGCGTTGATGCGGCCGGTCGCGGCGCAGGTGTGCCAGTCGTTGATCGTCGTGTCGTACTGCATCCCGGGATCGCCGCACACCCAGGTGGACTCGGCGATCATCTTCATCAGGTCACGCGCCTTGTAGGTGTCCATCGGATGGCCGTCGGTGACCGCCCGCGTCGTCCACTCGCCGTCGGCCGCCACCGTTTCCATGAAGTCGTCCGTCACCCGCACCGAGTGGTTGGCGTTCTGGTAGGCGATGGAATCGTAGGCGCCGCCCTGGACGTTGAAGCCGCCCGGGAAGCCGGCGTCGATGAGAGCCCAGGCCTTGCGCTCCTCGACCTCCTTGCAGCGGATGAAGTCGACGACGTCCGGGTGGTCGATGTCGAGGATCACCATCTTGGCCGCTCGGCGGGTCTTGCCGCCGCTCTTGATCACGCCGGCGAAGGCGTCGAAACCCTTCATGAAGGAGACCGGGCCGGAGGCGGTGCCGCCGCCGGCGAGCGGCTCGCGCGACGAGCGCAGCGAGGAGAGGTTGCTCCCCGTCCCCGAGCCGTACTTGAAGAGCATGCCCTCGGTCTTCGCCAGGGTGAGGATCGACTGCATGGTGTCCTCGACCGCGTTGATGAAGCAGGCCGAGCACTGCGGCTTGGCCTCGATGCCGACGTTGAACCAGACCGGCGAGTTGAAGCAGGCGTACTGGTAGAGGAGGATGTGGGTGAGCTCGGCGTGGAAGGTGGCGGCGTCCTCGTCGCTGGCGAAGTACCCGCCCTCCCGGCCCCACTCGGCGATGGTGTCGGCCACCCTCCCGATGAGCTGGCGGACGCTCCTCTCCCGCTGCGCCGTCCCGAGCTGGCCGCGGAAGTACTTGGAGACCACCACGTTGGTCGCCGTCTGCGACCAGGCCTTGGGGATCTCGACCCCCCGCTGCTCGAAGACCAGCTCCCCCTTCTCGTTGGTGATCAGCGCGTCCCGGAGCTCCCACTCGACGGTGTCGAAGGGGTGCACGCCGGGCGTCGTGTAGCGGCGCTCGAAGCGGATCCCCTTCGCCGACACCTCCTCGACTGCAGGCACGGTTGGAGCGGTCGACGGGCTCGATGCGGTGGGCGACGTCGGCGATGTTTGTGACATGGGCGACATCGGCGGGACCTTGTTGCCTGCTGATCTCTCGGGGTGAACGGGTTGGGTCGCCATGCTCTCTCTTCTCCTCGCAGTTCTAAACCGCGCAAGCCGGGGGCCAGCACCCCGGGTTGCTCAACGGTTCAGGCTTTGTTGGATCTCATGGCCGTGACGGCGTGAGGATTACCCTACCTCCCGCTCCAGCCCTCTGTCAAGGCTCAAACCACAAGATATTGTGGCTCTTCGATCGCTTCTCCCCAACTACTGGCCACCGCTAGAGATAGGAATTACACCTCCACAGCCTCTGCACAGCATTTTCACAGCCGGATTTGCAGGGCAATGGGCCCTGCCGGCGGGAGAGCTCGTGCAAGACGGGAACGTCGCCGTTTCCGGCGACGTTCAAGCGGTCTACATTTTATTGCTTGAGAGGGCGTAAGTCAAGCGAAAATGGCGTCCCTACCAGCCGCACTTTCGCCCTTTGTTCTGCTCGTCGAGCCAAGTTTTCAGGGGTGCGAAGTAGTCGAGGATGGCGGTGGCGTCCATGCGGTCGCTGCCGGTCATCTCCTTGAGCGCCACCTGCCAAGGCTGGCTCTGTCCCATCTCCAGCATGCCGGCGAGGAGCTTGCCGGCCGCCTTGTCGTCGTAGATCGAGCAGCGGTTCAGGGGACCGGTCTGGCCTGCCGCCTTGCAGAGGGCGCGATGGAACTGGAACTGCAGGATGTCGGCCAGGAAGTAGCGCATGTAGGGGACGTTGCCGGGGACGTGGTACTTGGCGCCGGGATCGAAGTCCTTCTCGCTGCGGGCGACGGGCGGCCGGATACCCTGGTACTTGAGCCGCAGGTCCCACCAGGCGCGGTTGTAATCGGCCGCCGCCACCTCGCCCGAGAAGACCTTCCAACGCCACTGGTCGATGATCAGGCCGAAGGGGAGGAAGGCCACCTTCTCGAGCGCCTTCTGGAGGAGGATGCCGAGGTCCTTGGAGGGCGGCGGCACCTGGTCGATGAGGCCGATCTTCTTCAGGTACTCGGGGGTCACGGACAGCGCGATGGTGTCTCCCACCGCCTCGTGGAAACCGTCGTTGGCGCTGTCCTCGAAGAGGAAGGGCTGCTCCTTGTAGGCCCGCTGGTAGAAGTTGTGGCCGAGCTCGTGGTGGATGGTCGAGAAGTCCACCGAGTTGATCTGGATGCACATCTTGATGCGGAGGTCGTCCGCGTTGTCGATGTCCCAGGCGCTGGCATGGCAGACGACGTCGCGGTCCCGGGGCTTGGTGAAAAGCGAGCGCTCCCAGAAGGTCTTGGGCAGCGGCGCGAAGCCCAGCGAGGTGAAGAAGCGCTCGCCGTAGCGCACCATGTCGGTGGCCTCGAGCTTCTTCGCCTGCAGCCGGGCGGTCAGGTCGTAGCCGGGGTCGGAGTCGGGGGGCGCGACGATGTCGTAGATGTTCTCCCACTCCTGCGCCCACATGTTGCCCAGCAGATGGGCCGGGATGGGCTGGTCCAGGGGCACGGCCTCGTTGCCGTACTTGGCGTTCAGCTTGGCGCGGACGTAGCAGTGGAGCGACTCGTAGAGCGGCCGGACCTGCTGGTAGAGGCGGTCGAGCTCGGCCGCGAAGGCGTCGGGCGGCATGTCGTACTTCGCCCGCCACATCGCCCCGGTGTCCTTGTAGCCGAGCTCGCGCGCCCCCTCGTTGGCGAGCTCGACCAGCCGCTGGTACTCGGGACGCATGGGCGGCGAGATGGTGTGCCACCCCAGCCAGGCGTCGAGCGCCGCCTTGGGATCGCGGCTCTTCTCGACGACTTCCGAGAGCTGCTCTAAGTCCATGCACTTGCCGCCCTGCGGGCAGTATTTGCCGGCGCCGTACTGGCCGTCCAGGGCCGCCGCCAGGCGGGAGAGCTCGGCGGTCTTCTTGGGATCCGATGGCGCCGCCAGGGTGAGGCCGCGCTTGGTGAGGTCGAGCTTGCGCGCCAGGTCGGCGGGGAGCTTCAGGCCGTCGAAGCGGGTCGCTCCCTTGGCGAGCTCCACCCCCAGCGCGATCAGCTTCTCGTTGGCCTTGGCGGCGAGGATCTCGGTGTCGCCGGTGATGTAGGTCTCCTGCACCCAGCCCGCCCGCTGCGCCTCGGTCGACAGCTCGCGCAGCCGCGCCTCGGCATCGGCGACGAACTTGCGGGCCTCCTCGATCGTCGGCGGGGGGGGCGGCTTCTGTTGCGCCGGCGCTGCCGGTGCCGCGGTCGCCGCGGCCGCCGCGGTCGCAGCCGGGGCGGGCGCTGCGGCGGCCAGGAAGAGGGCGCCGGCAAAAGCGCCGGCGAGGGCGACGGCCCGGGAGTGGTTTCGACGGATGGGTTCCATGGATCCTCTTCTCTCCCCGCTCGGAGGAGTTGTCGGGTAGTTGAAGCTACAGGGCCCGCCGCGCCCCGGCGGGCTCCAGCCGGGCCAGCACCTCGGCCATGCGCTCGAGGCCCCGGGCGAGGGTCGCCTGGGAGCAGGCGAACGAGATGCGGATGTGGTCGTCGGCGCCGAAGGCTTTGCCCGGCACCACCGCCACCCGCGCCTCCTCGAGGAGGATCTCGGCGAGCTCGACCGAGCCCTGGCGGCCGGAGCCGAAGGCCTCGCGCACGCAGGGGAAGGCGTAGAAGGCGCCGGCCGGCGGCCGGCACTCGAAGCCCGGCAGCGCGTTCAGGCGCGGGATGAGGAAGTCGCGCCGCTCCTCGTAGGCGGCGATCATCTCCGCCACCTCCGGCTCGGCGTGCCGCAGCGCTTCGAGGGCGCCGACCATGGCGAACGAGGTGGGGTTGGAGGTCGCATGGCTCTGGATCTGCTCGACGGCGCAGATCACCGGCGCCGGCCCCAGGGCGTAGCCGATCCGCCAGCCTGTCATGGCGTAGGTTTTCGAGAAGGAGCCGACGAGGACCACTGTCTGCGGGAACTCGGCGGCCAGGGCGGCGGCGCTGGCGTGGCTGGCGCCGTCGTAGAGGAAGCGCTCGTAGGTCTCGTCCGAGATGACCAGGATGCCGCGGCGGGCGGCACCGGCGACGATCTCCCGCAGGTCCTCCTCCCCCACCACTCCGCCGGTGGGGTTGCACGGCGAGTTGAGGACGATGGCGCGGGTACGGTCGGTGACGGCGTCGAGGATCGGGCCGGCGTGGATGCGGAAGCCGTCCTCGCCGGAGGTCTGGACGGCGACCGGCTCGGCGCCGGCGAAGCGGATCTGCTCCGGGAAGCTCACCCAGCAGGGCGAAGGGACGATCACCTCCTGGCCGGCCTCGAAGACGGCCAGGGCGATCTCGAAGAGGGCTGCCTTGCCGCCCACGGTGACGATCGACTGCGCCGACGTCCAGGGCGCGCCGTGGCGCGCGGCGAAGCTGGCCGCGAGGTCGGCGCGGAGCGCCGGCAGGCCGCTGCCGGGAGTGTAGCGGGTGAAACCCCGAGCCAGGGCCTCGCGGGCGGCTTCCACCGCCACGCTGGGGGAATCGAAGTCGGGCTCGCCAGCGCCGAAGTCGACGACGTCAACGCCCCGGGCGCGCAGCTCAGCCGCCCGGCGGGACACCTTGAGCGTGGCGGACTCGCCGATCCGCGACATGCGGGAGGAGAGATTCACGGCGAGGGATAGTATCAAAGCCACGAATAAAGCCCGGGGACCTCTTGTTCCCCCGGGAGGGGATCGACCCGATGACCATCGACCCAGCCGTTTCGCCCGTTCCGGCCGCTCCAGGTCGCGCCCGCGCGGCTGCTTTCCCACTTCTCGCAGTCCTGCTCGTCGTGGCGCTTGCGCCTGCCTCCCCGGCGGTCGCCTTCCCCCATACACCCCAGCAGGCGAAGCTCGCCCTGGCCGCCGACCGCATCGCCTACGACGCCGGGACGACGGCGCGCCTCCGCGCCCGGGTGACCATCGCGACCGGCTGGCACGTCAACAGCCATCAGCCGACCTTCGACTACCTGATCCCTACGGCGCTCACCCTGAAGCTCCCCGCCGGCTGGCCGCCGGCAAAGATCACCTACCCGGCGGCGCAGCTCCGCAAGTTCGCCTTCGCAGAGGTCCCGCTCGCGGTCTACGACGGCGATGCGCTCATCCTCGCCGAGCTGGCGGTCCCCAAGGGGGCGGCAGTGGGGACCTACCCCGTCCACGCCGCCCTCTTCTACCAGGCCTGCAACCACGACCAGTGCCTGCCGCCGGTCACCGCCGAGGCCGACCTGCCGCTCAAGGTGGGCCCGGGCGGGCGACTAGTGGCGGCCTTGGGCGGCGCGTCGGCGCCGCGGCAGCGGCCGCCCGTGCAAGGCCTGCCGCTCATCCTCGCCCTCGGGCTCCTCGGTGGCCTCCTCCTGAACGTCATGCCCTGCGTCCTGCCGGTCCTCTCGCTCAAGATCTTCGGGCTGGTGCGCAGCGCCGGGCACGGCCGCGCGGAGGTGATCCGCGGCGCCCTCGCCACCGCCGCCGGCATCCTGATCTCCTTCTGGGCCTTGGCCGTGACCGCCATCGCCGCCCGCGCCGCCGGCCTGGCGGTCGGCTGGGGGGTGCAGTTCCAGCGCCCCGGCTTCGTCGCCTTCCTCGCCCTGGTGGTCGTCCTCTTCTGCCTCAACCTCTGGGGCCTGTTCGAGATCCCGCTCCCGCAGAGGCTGGCCCGGCTCGGCGCGATCGGTGCGAGCGGCGCCAGGGGACCGCGCGAGGGGCTCGCCGGGCACTTCGCCTCCGGCCTCTTCGCCACCCTCATGGCCACCCCCTGCTCGGCCCCCTTCCTGGGTACCGCCGTCGGCTTCGCCCTGGCCCAGGAGGCGCCCGCCATCCTCGCCACCTTCACTGCCGTCGGGGTCGGCATGGCGCTCCCCTACCTGCTCCTGGCCGTGGCGCCGGCCAGCACCCGCCTCCTCCCCCGGCCGGGGGCCTGGATGGAGGCCGTGCGCGGGGTGATGGGGTTCCTGCTGGCCGCCGCCGCGGTCTGGCTCTTCTACGTCCTCGCCGCCCAGGTGAGCCCCGAGCGGGTGGCGCTGATCGAGCTCGCCCTCCTGGGGATGGCGCTCTTCACCTGGCTCCACCGGCGGGGAGCGCTGGCGGCGGCGGGCGGGGAGCGGGGAGCGGGCCTGCGGCGCTTCGCCGCCGCCGGCATGGCCGCCGCCGCCCTGGCGACGGTGCTGATCGCTGCCGGGCCGAACGGCGGGG
>DATNKQ010000224.1:0-6142 GCA_035603315.1 Thermoanaerobaculia bacterium | reverse complement strand
CTCGGGCCCGCCGGCAGAGGCGCCGAGGCCGGCTGGCAGCGCAGCCCCTGTCTGGGCCTCTGCGAGCGCGCCCCGGCGGCGCTCGTCCTCCGTGCCGGCGAGCGGCCGCGGAGCTCGGTAGTGGCGCCGGCCGCCGACGCGGAGGCCGTCGCTCGCGCGCTCGCCGACACCGCCGGGGCGCCTGCCACTGATGCGACCGAGGCAGCGCAGCGCCTCGCCGAGATCCGCCGCTCCGTGCCGCAGGCGGGCAGCTCGGAGCTGCGCCTCCTGGCGCGCGTCGGCGCGGTCGACCCCGAGAGCCTGGACGCCTATCGGGCCGCCGGCGGCTACCAGGCCCTGGCGCGCGCCGTCGAGCTCGGCCCGGAGCGGGTGGTCGCCGAGGTCCTGGCGGCCAAGCTGGTCGGGCGCGGCGGCGCCGCGTTCCCCACCGGCCGCAAGTGGGAGGCCGTGGCCCGGGCGGCCGCGCGGCCGCACTACCTGGTCTGCAACGCCGACGAATCGGAGCCCGGGACCTTCAAGGACCGCGTGCTCCTGGAGGGCGACCCCTTCGCCATCGTCGAGGCGATGACCATCGCCGGCTTGGCCACCGGCTGCGAGCGCGGTTTCGTCTACCTCCGCGGCGAGTACCCGCTGGCAGCCGCGCGCCTGGGCGGCGCCATCGCCCAGGCGCGCGAGGCCGGTCTCCTGGGCGACTCCGTCGCCGGCGGCGCCGCGCCCTTCGACATCGAGATCCGCCGCGGCGCCGGGGCCTATATCTGCGGCGAGGAGACGGCGCTCTTCAACTCGATCGAAGGCCGCCGCGGCGAGCCGCGCTCGAAGCCGCCGTTCCCCGTCGAGGTCGGCCTCTTCGGCAAGCCGACCGTCGTCAACAACGTCGAGACCCTGGCCAACGTGCCGCGCATCGTGCTCGCGGGCGGCGCCGCCTTCGCCGGAACCGGCACCGCGGGGTCGTCCGGCACCAAGCTCTTCTGCGTCTCCGGCCACGTCGGTCGGCCGGGCGTCTACGAGGTGCCCTTCGGGGCGACCTTGGGCGACCTGCTGGAGCTGGCCGGCGGCGTGCCCGGCGGCCGTCCGCCGCGGGCCATCCTGCTGGGCGGCGCCGCCGGCTCCTTCGTCGAGCCCGAGGCGCTGTCGACGCCGCTCACCTTCGAGGGCACTCGCGCCGCCGGCGCGGCGCTCGGCTCGGGGGTGGTGATGGTCTTCGACGACCGGGCCGACCTGGGCGACGCGCTCCTGCGCATCGCCGAGTTCTTCCGTCACGAGTCGTGCGGCCAGTGCGTGCCCTGCCGCGTCGGCACCGTGCGGCAGGCGGAGCTGCTGGCGCGGCTGCGTGCCGGCCGTCCGCTCGGCTCGCGCGAGCAGGAGCTGGCGCTCCTCCGCGAGCTCGGGCAGGCCATGCGCGACGCCTCCATCTGCGGCCTCGGCCAGACCGCCTCGACGGCGATCGAGTCGGCCCTCGCGCGCCTCGACGTCTTTCCGCCGCAGAGCGCGACGGGAGGCAGCCCGTGACAGACCTGATCTCCTTCGAGCCCTCCCCACCCCCTTCGCGCGTTCCCCAGGCGCCGCCGCGCGAGGAGCGGCCGCGCGTGGCATTGGAGATCGACGGCCAGCCTCTCGAGGCCGAGGCGGGAGCGACCCTCCTCGACGCCTGCCGCGCCGCCGGGATCGAGGTGCCGACGCTCTGCTTCCTGGAGACCCTGACTCCCGTCAACGCCTGCCGTCTCTGCGTCGTCGAGCTGGAGGGGGCCCGCCCCCTCGTCCCGGCCTGCTCGCGCAAGGTCGAAGCGGGCATGAAGGTCCACACCGAGTCGGCGCGGGTGCGCCTTTCCCGCAAGCTGGTGCTCGAGCTCCTCGGCTCGTCGGTCGACCTCTCGACGGCGCCCGGCCTGGCCGAGCTCGCGGCGCGCTACGAGGCGCGGCCCGAGCGCTTCGGACCTCCGGAAGACCGCGCCACCGTCGCCCAGCCCGCCAAGGTCGACAACGACCTCTACGTGCGCGACTACGGCAAGTGCGTGCTCTGCTACAAATGCGTCGAGGCCTGCGGCTTCGACGCCCAGAACACCTTCGCCATCGCCGTCGCCGGCCGCGGCTTCGAGGCCGGGATCTCGACCGAGTGGGACGTCCCGCTCCCCACCTCGGCCTGCGTCTACTGCGGCAACTGCATCGCCGTCTGTCCCACCGGAGCGCTGAGCCCCAAGAGCGAGTTCGACCTCCGCCGCGCCGGCGAGTGGGACGAGGCCAGGCAGACGAGGACGGACACCATCTGCGGCTACTGCGGCGTCGGCTGCACGCTGACGCTCCACGTGCAGGACAACCGGATCGTCAAGGTCGGCTCGCCGCTCGAGAACTCGGTCACCCACGGCAACCTGTGCGTGAAGGGGCGGTTCGGGTTCGAGTTCGTGCAAGAGCAGCGGGAAGAGTAGCCCCGTCCCCTCTCCACATGGACCCCATCAACGTCTTCGAGCTGGAAGCGGTGGCCCGCGAAAAGATGCCGCGGGAGGCGTTCGACTACTATGCGAGCGGCGCCCACGACGAGGTCACCCTGCGCGAGAACCGCGCCGCCTACGACCGCCTCTCCCTCGCCTATCGCGTGCTGGTAGACGTGTCCAAGCGCGACATGACGACGACGGTCCTCGGCCAGCCGGTGGCGATGCCGATCCTCGTCGCTCCGACCGCCTTCCACCGACTCGCCACCCCCGAGGGCGAGGTGGCCACCGTCCGCGCCGCCGGTGCGGTGGGGACAGTGATGATCCTCTCCACCCTCTCCAACACCCCCGTCGAGGAAGTGGTAGCGGCCGCGTCCGGGCCGGTCTGGTTCCAGCTCTACGTCTACCGCGACCGCCGGGCCACGGAGGGGCTGGTGCGCCGGGCGGAGGCCGCCGGCTGCCGGGCGATCGTGCTGACGGTCGACGCTCCAATGCTCGGGCGCCGCGAGCGCGACGTCCGCAACCGCTTCCGCCTGCCGCCCGGCCTCGCGGTGGCCAACTTGATGCCGGAGGGGTACGGCGACGTGCCGGCGGTCGCCGGCGACTCGGGCCTCGCCGCCTACGTCTCCTCGCTCATCGACCCGGCGCTGTCGTGGCGGGACGTGGCCTGGCTCAGGTCGCTCACCGCGCTGCCGCTGGTGGTCAAGGGGATCGTCCGTCCCGACGACGCCGTCCGCGCCGCCGAAGCGGGCGCCGCCGGGATCGTGGTGTCGAACCACGGCGGACGCCAGCTCGACACCGCGCCGGCCACCCTCGACGTCCTGCCGGAGGTGGCCGACGCCCTGGCCGCGCATGGCCACGGGACCGAGGTCCTGCTGGACGGCGGCGTGCGGCGGGGCACCGACGTCCTCAAGGCCCTCGCCCTGGGAGCCCGGGCGGTCCTCGCCGGCCGCGCCGTCCTCTGGGGGCTCGCCGCCGACGGGGAGGCCGGCGCCGCGCGCGCCCTGCGCTTCCTCCGCGACGAGTTGGACCTCGCCATGGCCCTGGCCGGCACCCCCACCCTCGCCGACGTCACGCGAGACCTCGTGCGAAGGGGGTGACAGGCGTTCCCAAGCCGATCGGAATCCGCTAGATTGGGCTCAACTACAAAAGGAGGATTGCCGATGCCCGCTCTCCCTGCCCGGTCGTGTTCGCGCAAAGGCTTTGCTCGGATCCCTATCAGCCCGCTCGGGTGTCTGCTCGCGCTCCTTCTCCTTTTCGCCCTGCCGGCGGGGCTCGCGGCGCAGCCGTTCGGCCAGTTCCTCGGCGTCACGGGAAGCACCGGCCGGGTCACCATCCCCGACAGCCCGGCCCTCAACCCCCCCAGCACCATCACCATCGAGGCCTGGGTCTTCCTCAACGCCTACATTTCCGGCGACGAGGAGGACCTCCTCGGGAAGGGGTGGACGCATTCCTGGGCCCTCTTCGTGGGCTCGACAGGAACGCTCCGTTCCTACACGCGAGGATGCCCCTCCGGTTGCACCTCCACCTCTTTCCTCGACGCCGGCTTCGTCCCCCTGCACGAATGGACGCACGTGGCGGTCGTCGACGACGGGGCGCACCGGCTGCACTACATCAACGGCGAGCTCGTCGGGACGCAGGCCCAGCCCGGCGGCCTCCTCCCCGTGAGCCCGCAGCCGGTCGAGCTCGGCAGCGATCCCGACTATCACGGTCGCTCCTTGAACGGCTTCCTCGACGAGGTGCGGCTGTGGAACACGGCGCGCACCCAGGCCCAGATCCGCAGCACCCTCCAGGGCTTCGGCTCGGCCTCGACGGCCGGCCTCGTCGCCTTCTGGCCGTTGAACGGCAACGAGGTCGACATCTTCGCCGGGCACAACGGCAGCCTGACCGGCTCGCCCCTCCCGGCCTTCCCGCTGCCGCCGCCGCCGCTCCTGTCCTGCTCCCCCGGGCCGGGAATCCTCTGTCTCGGCGGGCGCTTCATCGTCAAGGCCAAGTTCCGCACCGGCCCCGAGACCAACCCCGAGAGCAACGCCACCCCCGTCGCCTGCAGCAATCCCGACTCCGGCCTCTTCTGGTTCTTCGGCCCCGACAACTGGGAGGTGATGGTCAAGACCATCGATGCCTGCGCGCTCAACAACCGCTTCTGGCTCTTCACGGCCGCCACCACCAACGTCTTCTACCGGCTGGAGGTCTACGACGTCCGCTCCACCATCTCGCGCATCTACTTCAACTACCTGGGACCGCCGGCCCCGGCGGTGACCGACACCGGGGCCTTCGCGACCTGTCCCTGAGGCCGCGATCCGGCCGCACGCTTGTCGGACCGTACCGGACGCGTTGGGACCGTCCCCGGCGCCCGGTTTCCGTCCCGAGCGCCCGCGTTTCGTCCCAAACGCCCGGATACCGTCCCAAACGCTTTGGGACCATCCCGAACGCTTTGGGATCATCCCAGACGGTTTGGGACCATCCCAAACGCCTGGGGATCGCTCCAGCTCTCCGGGCGGAGTTTCAAACGCCGCGGGACGCTAATTTTCCAGCGGGGATGAAGCCGGAAGGATTTTTGCCGATCCAGACGGGAAATAGGCGTTCCACATCGACGGGATCGGGTCTTTTCGGAAAAATCTGCGGGGGGAGGACCGCCCCCCCTTCTCGATGCCTGGCGTCCACCGCATCTCATTGATAACGCAGGGTGAAAGAATGCGGAATTGCTATCGGTCTATGACCTTCCGGGGGGTTGGCCCGTAGGTCCGAAAACGGTTACACTGCGCGGCGGCCGACCCCCCCGCGATGCGCGCCTCGATGCTCGATCCCTCCAGCTACGCGTTCAACGTGTGCGCGGTCCCGACCCTGGCGACGGCGGGCGCGATGCTCCTCTTGGCCGTCGTCGTGCTGCTGCGCGAGCGCGGCTCGCGGGAGGCCGGGAGCTTCTGTCTGCTGGCGGGGGCGGTCTCGATCTGGCTCGCCTGCTTCTCCCTCATGTACTTGGCCGTCGACGGGCGGGTGGCGCTGGTTTGGGCGAAGTCGGCGTACCTGGGGATCGGCTTCATCCCCGCCGCGCTCTACGACTTCGCGGTGGTGGTGACGCGCGGCCGGCGGCGGTGGCTGGTAAGGGCCGGGTGGCTCCTCTCCGCGCTCTTCTCCCTGGCGATCGTCGGCAGCGGGGCGCTGGTGCGCGACCTCTACCGCTACTCGTGGGGTTTCTACCCGCGCTTCCGCTGGCTGGGGGTGCCGTTCCTGGCCTTTTTCTTCACCATGCTGGCGCTCAGCCTTCACCAGTACTGGTCCGACTACCGGACGGCGAGCCCGGGGACCCACCGCCTCCGCACCCGCGCACTCATGCTGGCCTTCGCCGTCGCCTACCTGGGCTCCTTCGACTACGTCGCGGCCTACGGAGTGCCGCTCTATCCCTTCGGCTACCTGCCGATCCTCCTCTTCATCGTCATCGTCGCCCACACCCTCCGGCGCTACCGCCTGGTGGACTTCACCCCCGCCTTCGCCGCCGAGCAGATCCTGGCCACCGTCGCGGACCCTGTCATCGTCTGCGATGCGGAGGGCAGAATCCGGTTCACCAACGAAGCGGCCTCGCGGGTCTTCGGCTATGGCGGCGGTGAGCTGGTGGGCGCCCCCATCGAGCTGCTGGCCGAGCCGCCGGCCGGCTTCGCCGTGCGTCAGTACCTGCAGGCGGGCGGCGTCGTGCGCGACGAGGAGATGGTCTTCCG
>DATNKQ010000305.1:0-3727 GCA_035603315.1 Thermoanaerobaculia bacterium | reverse complement strand
GTCGCGATCGTGATCCCCCGCTCCCGCTCCTCCGGCGCCTTGTCGATCTGATCGAACGACACGAAGCTCGCCAGGTTCTTCGACGCCAACACCTTCGTGATCGCCGCCGTCAGCGTCGTCTTGCCGTGATCCACGTGGCCGATCGTACCCACGTTCACGTGCGGCTTGTTGCGCTGGAACTTCTCCTTACCCATGGTCTCCCTCCTCGACTCCTCTTTCGCTCTTCCGGGCGGCCACGGGGGGCCGCCCCTACAGTTCCTATCCCGGGCGGGGGCAAGCCCCGCCCCTACACAACAACTCCGCTAACCCGCGGCCTTCGCCACGACCTCCTCGCTGACGCTCTTGGGGGCCTGCTCGTAGGAGGCGAACTGCATGCTGTAGTTGGCCCGCCCCTGCGACGACGAGCGCAGGTCCGTGGCGTAGCCGAACATCTCCGACAGCGGCACCTTGCAGGTGATCACCTGCGCGTTGCCGCGCGCCTCCATGTGCTGCACCCGGCCGCGCCGGGAGGTGATGTCGCCGATGACCTCGCCCATGTACTCCTCGGGCGTCACCACCTCGACCGCCATGATGGGCTCCATGAGCACCGGGCGGGCGCGCTTGCAGGCGTCCTGGAAGGCCATCGAGCCGGCGATCTTGAAGGCGATCTCCGAGGAGTCGACCTCGTGGTAGCTGCCGTAGAAGAGGTCGACCTCCACCCCGGTGACGGGGTAGCCGGCGAGCGGCCCGGTCTCGAGAGCCTCCTTGATCCCCTGCTCGATCGGCTTGATGAACTCCCTGGGGATGACGCCGCCGACGATCTTGTTGTTGAAGATGAACTCCGCCTCCGTCGTCGGCCGCATGCGGATCTTGGCGTGTCCGTACTGGCCGTGGCCGCCGGTCTGGCGCACGAAGCGCCCCTCGCCCTCGGCCTCGGCGGTGATGGTCTCCTTGTAGGCGACCTGTGGCTTGCCGACGTTGGCGCCGACGTGGAACTCGCGCACCAGGCGGTCGATGATGATCTCCAGGTGCAGCTCGCCCATGCCCGAGATCAGCGTCTGGCCGGTGTCGGGGTCGGTGTGCACGCGGAAGGTCGGATCCTCCTGCATGAGCTTGCCCAGGGCCAGGCCCAGCTTCTCCTGGTCGGCCTTGGTCTTGGGCTCGATCGACACCGCGATGACCGGCTCAGGGAAGTTCATCGCCTCGAGGACGACCCGGTTCTTGGGATCGCAGATAGTGTCGCCCGTCGTCACGTGCTTCAAACCGACGGCGGCGGCGATGTCGCCCGCCCACACCTCCGAGATCTCCTCGCGCTTGTTGGCGTGCATCTTCAGGAGCCGCCCGATGCGCTCGTTCGAACCCCGCTTGGCGTTCATCACCGAGGTGCCCGACTCGACGTGCCCGGAGTAGACGCGGAAGAAGGCGAGCTGGCCGACGAACGGGTCGCTCATGATCTTGAACACCAGCCCCGAGAAGGGCTGGTCGTCGGCCGACTGGCGGATGACCGGCTTGTCGGTGTCGGGATCGAGGCCTTCGATGGGCGGGATGTCGACGGGCGAGGGGAGGTAGGCGACGACGGCGTCCAAAAGCGGCTGCACGCCCTTGTTCTTGAAGGCGCTGCCGCAGATGACCGGCTGCAGGCGGTTGGTGAGCGTCGCCCGCCGCAGGGCCTCCTTGAGCTCGACGTTGGTCACCGCTTCGCCCGAGAGGTAGCGCTCGAGGAGGACGTCGTCGGTCTCGGCGATCGCCTCGACCATCTGCTCGCGCATCTTGTGGGCGCGGTCCAGGTAGTCCTCGGGGATGTCGACCAGGTCGTAGTCGGCGCCCAGCGTCTCGTCTTTGTAGGAGATGCCCTTCATCTCGACCAGGTCGATGATGCCGCGGAAGTTGCCCTCGCGGCCCCAGGGGAGCTGGATGACGACCGGGCTGGCGCCCAGGCGCGAGCGCATCATCGACACCGTGCGCTCGAAGTCGGCGCCGATGCGGTCCATCTTGTTGACGAAGGCGATGCGCGGCACCCGGTAGCGGTCAGCCTGGCGCCACACCGTCTCCGACTGCGGCTCGACGCCGGCGACGGCGTCGAACACCGCCACGGCGCCGTCCAAGACGCGCAGGCTGCGCTCCACCTCGGCGGTGAAGTCGACGTGGCCCGGGGTGTCGATGATGTTGATGCGGTGGGTCAGCCCGTCAGCGTTCCAGAAGCAGGTGGTGGCGGCCGAGGTGATGGTGATGCCGCGCTCCTGCTCCTGCACCATCCAATCCATGGTCGCCGTGCCCTCGTGCACCTCGCCGATCTTGTAGTTGACCCCCGTGTAATAGAGGATGCGCTCGGTGGTCGTCGTCTTACCGGCATCGATGTGGGCCATGATGCCGATGTTGCGGGTGTCTTTGAGTGGAAGCTGGCGTGCCATGGTCTGACTTCTTTCGCTCGCGGTCGGGTGCTTTGCCTTCTATCGTCTTCGCTGCGTTCTTGAGTGGGGGGAAAAGGGAGAGGGACCTACCACCGGTAATGGGCGAAAGCCTTGTTTGCCTCGGCCATGCGGTGGGTGTCTTCCTTCTTCTTGACCGCCCCGCCGCGGTTCTCCGCGGCGTCGATGAGCTCGCCGGCCAGGCGGGCCCGCATCGTCTTCTCGCCCCGCCCCTGGGCGGTGGCGATGATCCAGCGCATCGAGAGCGCCAGCTTGCGGCTCGGCCGCACCTCGACGGGGACCTGGTAGGTCGACCCGCCGACGCGCCGCGACTTCACCTCGACCGCCGGCTTGACGTTCTCGATCGCCTTCTTGAACACCTTCATCGGGTCGTCCTGGGTCTTCTCCCGGATCGCCTCCAGGGCGTCGTACAGGATCCGCTCGGCGACCGACTTCTTGCCGTCCCGCATGACGACGTTGACGAACTTCGTCACCAACTGGGAGCTGTAGAGCGGGTCCGGCAGGACCTCGCGCTTGGGGATCTCTCTGCGCCTGGGCATCTTCTCTCGCTCTCCTTAGGACTTCGGCCGCTTGGTGCCGTACTTCGACCGGCTCTGGCGCCGCCCGTCGACGCCGACCGCGTCCAGGGTGCCGCGGATCACGTGGTAGCGCACGCCCGGGAGGTCCTTCACGCGGCCGCCGCGGATGAGCACGATCGAGTGCTCCTGCAGGTTGTGGCCGACGCCGGGGATGTAGGTCGTCACCTCGATGCCGTTGGTCAGCCGGACGCGGGCCACCTTGCGCAGGGCCGAGTTCGGCTTCTTCGGCGTCTGGGTGTAGACGCGGACGCAGACGCCGCGCTTCTGCGGCGACCCCTGGAGCGCCGGGCTCTTGGTCTTCGACTCCGCGCGGGCTCGGCCCTTGCGCACCAGTTGATGAATCGTAGGCATGCGTCCAGATCTCCTAGATCCGTGGTTCCTGGGTGACGGAAGCGTGGGGAAATCGACCCGTCCCGGACGGGTTTTCCTACCAACACGCTCGCCCTGAACGGAGTTCAGGGTCTGTCTTCGGCTTGAAGACATACCCGCCCCGGTCCCTGGCAGGACCCTCGGCGGCGAAAACCCGCAGATACTAGCTGAAGGCTGAGGGCTCCGTCAACACTCTGCGCCCCCGACCGTTAGGTCGTCCAGCGGGAAACGGCAGTGTAGACGAAAATGGCCATGGGCGCAAGGCGAGGGTGCGGTCTTTCCGGCCCGCCCGGGCGGCCACGGGGGGCCGCCCCTACCCATCCAACCGAATGCCCGAACGCCGACGCGATTCTGCGTGGGGATGTAGGGGCG
>DATNKQ010000222.1:0-3089 GCA_035603315.1 Thermoanaerobaculia bacterium | reverse complement strand
TGGGGAGCGCCGGCCGGCCGCGCCAGTGCGACGAGGACATACCCCGGAGGACCGGGCGCCGGCGTCCAGGCGATCTCGGGGGTGAACTTGAAGCCGCCGGGGTCGATGTCGGCGACCGCCACCGCGGCGGCGATGCGGTGGGCGGGATCGGGCCAGCTCCAGGGGGCGTCGGCGGGGGCGAAGTAGAGGTCGACGGCGGCGCTCGCCGGCGCCGGGCCGCGGTTGTGCACGCGGACGAAGATGCGGTTGGCGCCGACGCCGAGATCCCCTCCCGGCGCGGGATCGGCGAGGTCGGCGAAGGCGGCGGCGGGATCGACCCCGGCTGGGGCGACCAGGATGTCCGGGCTGCGCCCGCCCCAGGCGACGGCGCCGGGAGTGCCGTCGTCGTCGACGGCGTCGCGGACGAGGAGGCCGCCGCCGACGGCCACCCGGGCGGCGAAGATCTCCTGCACCCCCGTCCGGGTGTCGGTCCAGAAGGGGAAGAAGCCGAGGCGGGTCGCCTCGAGGCCGAAGTAGTCGCCGATGAAGGTCCGTTTCTGCGGCACCGGCAGCAGGACCTCGGCGACGGTGGGGTCCCAGGGTTCTTCGGTGACGGTCAAACGGTGGGGAAAGGTGGCGCCGCGGTCGGTCGAGACCGCGAGGACGACGTCGATGAGCCGCTTCCCCGCCGGACCCTTGGGGCCGAACTCGTAGAAGGCACAGCCGATCTCGCCGCCCGGCATGCTGATGACCTGGGGGAAGAACTCCTGCTGATCGGCGGCCGACGCGGCGGCGCCGGTCAGCAGGGGGTCGCCCGCGGGGCTGCCGAGCCAGGCGGCGCCGCCGTCCGTCGAGCGGCGATAGAAGATCCGCGCCACGCCCTGGCTGTTGTCGGGCCAGGCGAAGACCACGAGGCCCGCCCCCGCCGTGCAGCCGGTCGGCCCGGTGACGGTGCGGAAGAGCCCGCCGGGCATGGTGTCCGGGCACTGGGCGACGGGCTTCGCGACATCTCTGGGAGCGGTGAAGGTGGCGCCGCCGTCCGTCGACCTGCCGAAGCGGATCGCCTTGTTGATCTCGTCGTACCAGACGATGTAGATCGTCCCGTCCGCCGCCACGGAGAGCTCGGGCGAAGAGAAGAGCGCGGAATCGTCGGCGGGGAAAGGGGAGCTGCCGGCGCGCTGATCCTTGCCGCCGGCGGCGGTCCCCTTCCATGTGGCGCCGCCATCCGAGCTGCGCGCGAACCCCAGCTCGCTATCCACCCAGACGGCATAGAGGTTGCCGCGATGGGGGCTCGTGGGGCTGGTGTCGCCGGCCGCCCACTGCTTGTCGTCGCCGCTGCTCGTATGGATGACCTGGGGCACCCCCCAGGTGCGGCCGCCGTCGGTCGACTTGTAGACGGCGATGCCGACCGTATTGCCGACGCCGGTGAAGGGGAGGGCGACCAGGTAGACGTTGCCCGCGCCGTCCCAGGCGAGCGCCGGGTCGGAGGCGCCGTCCCAGCCCGGGAGTTGGATCGGCGGCGCCTCCTGCCAGGAGATCCCGCCGTCGAAGCTCGCGTAGGTCGCCAACGTGAAGGAGTATTTCGCGGGATCGAAGAAGCGCTTGGAGGCGCCGACCAGATGGAGGGGATCGGCCGGGTCGGCGACGAGCACCGACTCGCTGCGGTCGGCCGGCAGCGTCGAGACGGTGACGCGGCGGTTGGCGGGCGGCACCAGGAGGAGGGCGCTCACGGCGCCAGCCTCACCGGCTGCGGCAGGTCGAAGAGGAAGGCGACCGCCTGGCTGAGCTCGCGGTTCTTCCAGCCGTTGGGGTGAAGGGTCTCGTCCAAGGGGTCGCCGCCCGCCGCGACGGTGCCGATCCACTGCCGCAGGAGCGGCACCCAGCCGAGGACGTTAGCCGCCGCCTCGCCTCCCGCGACGGCGGGGTCGGGATGCCAGTCGGCGTCGATGGGCCGCGGCATGGCGGGGTCCGGCCGCTCCGGATGCCCGCCCTTCTCCGAGAGGGCGCCGCCGGCCACCAGCATCCGCCACTCGTTGAGCCGCCGCCGATCGAGACACCAGTTGCGGAAGACCTGCCCCACCGGTCCCACCTCCGGCGCTACCGCCGCTCCCGCCGCGCTCCGACGGTTGACCAGCGTCGGTTGAACGCGGCTGTCGGCGAGCTTCGGCACCGCCCCCAGGCAGAGCACCGCCGCGACGTCGGCGGCGTAGTCCATGATCGTCTCTCCAGGGACGTCGACCCGGCCGTCGGCCACGTAGAGGTAGCCCTCGCGGCGCTCGCGGTCGACGGTGGCGGCCTCGTCGGCGGACGGCACCGGCCCGAAGGCGCCGAAGCGCATCGCTTGCGCCGACCGCGGCGCGTGCCGCAGGAGGAAGGCGCCGGCCGCGTTGGTGCCGAGCTGGTGGAACTTGGCGGCTTCCGCGTCGTGCGCAGAGACGGTCGCCGCCTCCGCCCCCTCCGCGTCGTCGCCGCCGTCGGCAAAGTCGGCGCCGGGTGGGAGCTGGACGGCGGGATCGCCGGCGAAGGCGACCTCGGCCTTCAGGTGGCCGATCGTGCCGGCGCCGTCCCTGACCGTCGCGGTGAGCAGCTGCCCATACTCCGCGGGCGTCATCGGCACCAGGGGGGCGGGCACCACTTGGGCCACCGCCGCGCCGTCGAAGCTGAGCTCGATCTGGTAGCGCCGGGAGCGCAGGAAGAGCTTGCCGCTCCCCTCCCACCAGAGCTTGAGGAGCGGGCGGTCCTCTGCCGGGAAGAAGCGCCGCCCGTCGCCGGCGCGGGAGAGCGCGGCGTCGTCGAACAGGCGCACGAAGTGGGGCGCCAGCGGGAACGCCTCGGGCTCCTCCGGGATCCTGGCGTCGCGAATCCTCCGCGCCAGGAAGAGGAGGGTCACGAAGAGCGCCAGCGCCCACAAAGCCGTGAGCACGGTGATGAAGGTCGCGCGGCCGCCGGCGTCGTCGAAGCCCTCCCGGGCGCCGGCGACCGCGAAGAAGAGGCCGTAGACGAAGATCACGAAGAACACGAAGTAGAAGACCGGTGCCGCGTAGAGCAGCGTCATGCCGCCCCGGCGCCCGCGGCCGTCGCGCGCGAGGTCGGCAATGCCCGCCGCCAGG
>DATNKQ010000197.1:0-4876 GCA_035603315.1 Thermoanaerobaculia bacterium | reverse complement strand
AGCCGCTGCGGCTGCCGCTCTACGCCACCCGCCTCGAGACCTCGGTCATCACCGGCCAGCCGCTCCTCACCTACGAGCGCGGGAAGGTGCGCGAGATCGAGGTCCCCTGGTATCACCTGGCGAAGGCGACGCTCAGCCTGCCGCGGCCGCGCGGTTACCTGGTGCTGCCGGGTTGGCCGCAGATCGAGGAGCGCCTGCGCGGCCACGGCCTGACAGTGCGCCGGGTCACCGCGCCGGCCGAGCTCGACGTCGAGACCCAGCGCCTTTCGGCGCCGGAGCCCGCCAAGACCAGCTACCAGGGGCTGACGCAGGTGACCGCCAAGGTCAGCCGCCGGAGCGAGCGCCGCCGCATCCCGGCGGGCGCACTGTGGGTGCCCGCCGACCAGCCCGACTTCGAGGTGGCGGTACAGCTCCTCGAGCCCGAGGCCCCCGACTCGCTCCTCTCCTGGGGCCTCCTCTCGACTCTCTTCGAGCAGAAGGAGTTCATGGCCCCGCAGGTGCTAGAGGGGATCGCCGCCAGGATGATGCTCGCCGACCCCAAGGTGGCGGCCGAATGGAAGGCCGCGCTCGCCGACGAAGCGTTCGCCAAGGACCCCCGCGCGCGCTACGCCTGGTGGTTCCGGCGCACGCCCTACGTCGACGAGACGATCGGCGTCCTGCCGGTCTTCCGGGTGATGACCGCGCCGGATCTCGTCACCCAGCCCTGGCGCTAGGCCGCTTTCACCAGCCTCGTCACTCCTTCGCCTCCAGGAAGCGCCGCAGCACGCGGTAGAGGAGCACCTCGTCGCGCACCCGGCTCAAGTCGAAGGCGATGCCTACCGTGTCGCCCTCGCGCCAGGAGACGCTGCCGAAGACCTCGAGGAGGGCCGCCTCGCCCAGGGGCGCCAGGCCGAAGCGCACGGCCGCGCCGGGCTCCCAGCCCGCCGGCGCCCCAGAGAGGCCGACCCCGCCGAGCGAGAGGTTCTCGAGCGTCACCTCCGGGCAGGAGCCGTCTTCGAGCTCGATGCGGGCGGCCACCCCCAGGCGGATGCGCACGTCGCGCTGGCCGGCGAGCCCGAGCAGCGCCGAGACGTTGAGGCCGTGGCGGCGGATCACCTCGGCGCGGAACTTGAGCTCGAGGCCGGGGTTGTCGGCGAGCAGCGCCAGGAGCTCGGCCTTGGGGATCTTGAGCAGCGTCGTCGGCCCGGCGGTGCGCGCCGACGCCAGGCGCCGCGCCTTGTTGAGCAGGCCCATCTCACCGAAGAACCCGCCCGCCTCCAGGCGCGCCAGGATCTGCATCGGCTGGCCCTTGACGGAGCGGAAGACGGTCACCGCGCCGGCGCGCACCAGGTAGAAGGCGTCGACCGCGTCGCCCTCGCGGAAGAGGACCTGGTTGGAGGGATAGCGCGCCTCGCTGGTCAAGCTTTCCAGGCGCGCGAGCTGGTCCTCGTCCAGGCCCTGGAAGAGGGGAACGTTCTGCAGGAACTCTCGCTGCAAGCAGGCCTCCGTGCTCGGCGGGCAGCCGGATGCGCCGCCCTCCTGGTAAGATGTCGAGAAGCGGCACCATTGTGTTGCGCCTGGAAGGAGACGGCAAGCCCCGAGTTACCATCCGGCGCCTAAACAAGAGATAATACGAAAATTCCCTGGTGCAGGCTGCGGGTTTCGGCGAAGAAAGGCGGGTCATGAATCTCCAGCGTGTTCTCTCACTGTCTCTTTGCGCCGCCGCTCTCGGCGCCGCCGGCCCCGTGGCGTCCCAGATGCAGCCGCCAAACGACAGCGCCTTGAGCCGCCTGGCCTTCGCCGATCCGCGCCTCGCGGCCCGGCCGTCCATCGCCCCCATCGCCCAAGTCCAAGGGCTCCCCGCGGAGGTGGCCGCCGGCTGGTCCGGATTCCGCGGCGTGGCGGCCGGCGAGTGGCGCGCCTTCGTGGACCGCCGCAACGGCCATCTCGAGTTCGCCGAGGGAGCGGGCTTCCCCTGGATCCCCGGCCACGGCAACGCGCTGACCGCCGCCGACATCGCGGCCTTCCTCGGAGGCCGGTCCGCGGTCGACCTCGCTGCCCTGGAGCGCATCGCCCGCTCGTTCCTCTCGCGCAACGCCGAGCTCCTGGGGGTCGACCCCAAGGAGCTGGTGCTCGCCCGCGGGCGCTCCGGCCGCATCGCCGACTACCTCTGGTTCGTCGATTTCGACGTCCACCGCGGCGGCCTCGCGGTCGAAGGGGCGCGGGTGGTCTTCCGGGTCAACAACGGCAATCTCATCCAGTTCGGCAGCGAGAACCTGCCGCCCCTGGGCGTGCCGGCGCCGCCGGCAAAGATCGCCCGCGAGGACGCCCTCCGCAAGCTCGCCGGCTACGTGGGAGCGCTCCACGCCACCGACCGCTTCGTCGACTCCGGCTCGCTCCACCTGCTGCCGGCGGTGGAGGGGCCGGGATTCGAGCTCGGCAAGGGGCGAGGGCTCGTCGCCGTCTGGCAGTTCACTTTCAAGCGGGACGGGGTCATGGGGACCTGGCGCGGGAGGGTCGACGCCACCACCGGCGACCTCCTCGACTTCCGCGACGTCAACGACTATGCCCAGGCGACCGGCGGCGTCTACCCGAACTCGCCCGCTCTCGACACCGAGATCGTGCTGCCGATGCCCTTCGCCGACGTCTCGGCCGGCGGCCCCGCCAACTCCGCCGGGCTCTTTTCCTACAACGGCGTCGGCGCGCCCGTCAGCCATCTGCTCGGTCCCTACGTGCGGATCGCCGACACCTGCGGTCCCGTTTCCGCGAGCGGCGACGCTGACGGCAACATCGCCTTCGGCACCTCCGTCGGCACCGACTGCACGACCCCGGGCAGCGGCGGAACCGGCAACACCCACTCCGCGCGCATGCAGTTCTACCACGTCAACCGCATCAAGGAGGTGGGCCGCGGCTGGCTGCCGGCGAACTCCTGGCTGACCCAGCCGCTGACCGTCAACGTCAACCTCAACCAGACCTGCAACGCCTATTGGGACGGCACCGCCCTCAACTTCTTCAAGTCGGGAGGCGGCTGCGGCAACACCGGCGAGATCGCCGGCATCTCGCTCCACGAGTGGGGCCATGGGCTCGATCAGAACGACGGAGACGGGCCGGACAACCAGACCGGCGAGGCCTACGCCGATACCACGGCGACCATCGCCACCCATCTCTCCTGCATGGGTCCCGGCTTCTTCGGCCACAACTGCACCGGCTACGGCGACGCCTGCACCTCCTGCACCGGGGTGCGCGACATCGACTTCGCCAAGCACGCCTCCAACACCCCGGCCACGGTCGACAACTTCACGCGGCCGCACTGCCAGATCGGCGCCGGCGGCCCCTGCGGCGGCGAGGTGCATTGCGAGTCCTACGTCGCCACCGAGACAATCTGGGACTTCGCCAACCGCGACCTGCCGAGCCCGGGCTCCGGCGGCGCCTGGTCGATCCTCGACCGCCTCTGGTACCTGTCGCGCCCGACCGCCGGCAACGCCTTCGAGTGCAACACCTCGAATCCCACCTTCACCTCGGACGGCTGCATCGCCGGCTCCTGGTGGCGGACGATGCGCGCCGTCGACGACGACGACGGCAACCTCGCCAACGGCACGCCCCACGGCGGCGCCCTCTTCGCCGCCTTCAACCGCCACGGCATCGCCTGCCCCGGCGACCCCGGCGCCAGCACCACGTTCGCCGGCTGCACGCCGCCCGCCGTGCCCACCGTCACCCTCACCCCGGGCGACACCCAGGTGCAGGTGGCATGGACCGATTCCGGCCCCGGCACGACCTATGACGTCTACCGCAACGAGGCGGGCTGCAACGCCGGCTTCATCCGCATCGCCTCCGAGGTGGCCGCCACCAACTACCTCGACACCACCGTCGCCAACGGCATGACGTACTACTACCAGGTGATCGTCCACGCCAGCGGCAACACCGCCTGCGCCGCGGCGCCCACCGCCTGCGGCACGACCAGCCTGCCGACCGTGCCCTGCACGCCGCCCGCGGCTCCCGCCGGCCTCACCGCGACGACGCCATCGACCAACACGGTCGGCCTCTCCTGGAGCGCCGTCGCCGGCGCCACCGCCTACCGCATCTACCGCGGCACGATGACCGGCGGCCCCTACTCCCTCGTCGCTTCCGTGGCCGCGCCCACGACCACGTACCAGAACGTCTTCCTTCCCGGCGGCTCGACCTTCTTCTACGTCGTGCGCGCCTTTCTCGGCTGCGAATCCGGCAACTCGAACGAGGCGCAGGCGACCGTCACCGGCGGCGTCTGCGCGACCGGCACCCTCTACAGCAACGGCTTCGAGAGCGGCTCCGGGCTCGCCGACTGGACGGTGGCGACATTCTTGAACGCCGGCCCGACCGCCGACTGGCGCGGCATCCAGACCTGCACCGCCCAGACCGGCACCCACGTCTTCCGCTTCGGCGGCGCCACCTGCAGCGCCTCCTACGGCAACAGCCAGTGGAACGTCGCGGTGCCCAGCGGCGCGACCGGCATCCCCATCCCCATCGGCGCCTCGGGAACGACGCTCACCTTCGGCCACCACTTCGACTTCGAATCGGGCTTCGACGGCGGCACGCTCTTGATCTCGCTCGACGGCGTCAACTACTCCTCGATCCCCGGCACTGCCCTGACCGGCGCCGGCTACAACCACACCATCAGCGCGGCCTGCCCCCCCGCCGGCGCCGCCGGCTTGCCGAGCTTCTCCGCCACCCAGAGCGCCTTCGTCAACACCACCGTCGACCTCGACGCCGCCTGCAACGCGGCCTCGGGCGGCAGCGACGGCTGCAGCGGCAAGACGGTCCGCGTCGGCTTCGGCACGGTGGCCGACTGCAGCGGCGGCGGCTTCGGCTGGTTCCTCGACAACGTGGCCGTCAGCTCCTGCGTCTTCCCAGTCCCCCCGAG
>DATNKQ010000188.1:0-3756 GCA_035603315.1 Thermoanaerobaculia bacterium | reverse complement strand
CTCGCCTACGAGGATTGCGTGCGCGCCATGGAGATGGAGATCGGGGCCGAGGTCCGAAGCGCGATGACGAAACCGCTCTCTCTCGTGTTCGCGAGCGCCCGTTGGTTCACCGGTGAGATCGCGGACCTGGCGCGCGAGAAGCTCTGGCAGATCTATCGCGAGCTGGTCGCTCATGAAGGCTCGCCAGCAGTTGAGCTGATTCATTTCTGGTACCGGCTCCAGCCACAGCTCTTTGAAAAGAAACCTGAGCTGACGAACGAGATCCGGCGACGGTTGAACGAGCGCTGGGAAGAGATTTTTGCTATCGAGCCGGGAAAGCGGCGATTGCGTTTCACTTCTGAGGAGTTGCACCAACGAGTCGAGCAGGCCTTCCACTTCTGCGCTCCGAGTTGGCCGCTCGCCCGCTACCACAGCCCGGACGTCATGATCGCCGCTGCCAGTGTCGAAGCCGTCCGGCGTGGGGAGTATCAGCTGGTTCTGGGGGAGCTGCATGCCGCAGTCTGCACTCTCAATTGCTGGGTCTTCGCGGCCTTGTGTCCGCAGCAGGCGGAGCTGTTCGAGCACCTCGAGGCCGACATGCCGGAACCGAGAGCAATCCTCCTCGAGCCCAAGAACCTACCGGGCCTCACGGCGCGCACCCGCCGGGCTCATTTCTCCCCCAAGGATCTATTCGTGATGCCCTTGCACGATACGGTTCTCCTGCCGGGAATCGAGGCTCTGCCTATGAGCGAGATGGTGGTCACGGAAGTCGGGGATACTCTCACCGTCGCCAGTCGCGACGGTCGGTGGAGATTCGAGATTGTCGACTTCTTTGGCGACCTTCTCTCGGGTTTCCTGGCGCCCGAGTTCTCATTGCTTGGCGCCCGTGCCCACTGGCCGCGGATCACCATCGACCGCATGGTGGTCTGGCGCGAGTGCTGGACTTTCGCTGCTTCTGAGCTTGAGTTCGGTTTTGCCAAAGAAGGCTCTGAACGCTTTCTAGAAGCCCAACGCTGGGCGCAGCGCCATGATCTGCCGCGAACGGTCTTCATTAAGGTTCCGGTCGAACAGAAACCATTCTATATGGATTTCGACAGCCCTATCTATGTCGATCTCTTGGCGCGCGCGGTGCGACGCACGCTGGAGGCTGGGGGCGAGAACCCGCAGGTGCGCGTTTCGGAGATGCTGCCTACCAGTGAAGAGGTATGGCTCCCCGATGCGCAAGGGGCATGCTACACGAGCGAGTTGAGGCTGGTGATGGTCGATCAGCATCTCCTTCTAGGAGAAAGCCTGCCGCGCCACGCCTGAGACCTAGCCGACGAGCTGTCGGAAACTGCGAATTTCTCGGCCTCATCGATCGGTTCACCGTCGGACCGACCGGGCGGCGGGGCCTGCTCCACGGATTCCCTACGCCGTCCCGCCAGCAGGCCCCGCTCGGTGTAGGGGCAACCCCCGCGGTTGCCCCTGGGGGCCAGTCAGGGCAGGCACGGGGGCCTGCCCTACCCATAGGATGGGCTCTTCGTGCGAATGCCCGGCGGAAGGATCCCTGATCCCAATCGATGCCTCCAATCCTACTCGTACTTGAGAGCGACGACCGGATCCACACGGGTGGCGATTATCAAGGGCACGAGGCAAGCGAGCAAGCCGCTTGCCGCGAGAACCAGGGCGACGGCGATGAAGACGCCCGGATCGACGCTACTGACGTTGAAGAGGAGGCTGCTCATCAGCCGGGTGCCTGCCAAAGACAGGAGCAAGCCGAAGGCCAAGCCCAGGGCGATGAGTCGCCCCGCCTCGCTAAGGACCATCCACATGATGTCCGCCCGCTGCCCGCCCAGCGCCAGCCTGACGCCGATCTCCTGAGTCCGCTGCTCGACCGCGTGCGCCATCAGGCCGTAGATACCTACCGCCGCCAGCAGGAGGGCCGCAATCGCGAAGAGGAGCACCAGCTGCATGTTGAACCGCGGTTGGGCCACCGACTTGTCGGCCAGAGCCTCCAAGCTACTGATACTGTAGACCGCTAGATTGGGATCGTTGGCCCAAACGGCGCGCTGGATGGCGGGGACGGCCGACTCGGGCTCGCTGTGCGTCCGGACGACAATGTTGAAGAAGGTCATCGGCGCTTGGAGCAGTGGCGGATACATCGCGGGCGGCACCTCCTGCCCTATTCCCATGAACCGCTCGTTGGCGACAACGCCGATGATTTCCCGTGACTTGTTCCAGAAGGTGATCCTCTGGCCGATAGCGTTTCCGTTGAAGAACCGGTGAGCGAAGGAATCGTTGACGATCACCACCGGCGGGCTATCCGCTACGTCGCGGGCAGTGGTCGGGCGGCCGCGTAGCAACTTGACGCCTGCCGTACTGAAGTAAGTCGGGCTGACGGCGCGGATGCGGATTTCCTCGGTTTCATTGGGTCGCGACTGCTGCAATTTGTCAAGGGTAATCTGGGTGGTCCAGCCCGAATTCAGTGGATGGCTCCCGGTTAAGGCGAAAGCCTCGATACCAGGGGTAGCACTAAGCTGCTCGTTGAGCCCGCGATAGAGGGCATCGAACTTAGGCCACTTCGGGAATTCGGTAAACGGAGGAAAAGGATAGGTGTTCGATGGCAACGTCAGTTCGACGGTCAAGAGGTGGTGCGGCTTGAAGCCAAGGTCGACATTGAGCAGCCGGTAGAAGCTCTTGATCAGAAGGCCGGCGCCAATCACCAGCACCATGGCCAGAGCAACCTCGAAGATCACCAGCAGACGCCTCAGGCGCGCCTGTCCGAAACCACCCGACCCAGCGCGAGAGCCGCCGGAGCTCAAGCCCCTCTGGACATCGAGTGCAGATACCTGGAACGCCGGCCAGAGAGCACAGATCAGGCCGACGACGATGGTCATCACCAGGCTGAAGACCAAAACGGTACTGTCGATGCCAACTCCGGCCAGCCTTGGCACGTGGTCGGGGCCGAGTGCGACGACCAAGCGAATGAGACCATACGCCAGAGCCAGTCCGAGAACCCCGCCAAGAGCGGCCAGAAATAGGACCTCGGCCACAACCTTGCCAATGATTCGCCCACGGGAGGAACCCAGCGAGGCGCGCACCGCAACTTCGCGGCGATTCCTAAGCGCGCGGGCGAGCAGGAGATTGGTGATGTTGACGCAGGCGATCAGCAGGACAGTGCCGACGACGGCCCAGAGGGTCAGGAGCGTCGTACGGGCTTTGCCCACGACCTCTTCGAAGAGTGGGATTACCTGGGCGCTCCGCCCCTCGTTCGACGTCGGGTACTCCTTTTCCAGCGCACTCATCAGGGTCTTCATCTCGCGCTCGGAGCGCGCCGCGGAAGTCCCCGTCCGCAGCCGCGCGAACGTGCGGACGGTATGCACCATCCGCCTAGTGTCGGGCTTCGCTTGGAGGGGCATCCAGCACACTTCACCTCTTCCGGCGGGGCTGACGAACGAAGCCGGCAGCACGCCGACCACCTTGTAGCTGGCGCCGTCGAGGTCCAGCAGCTTATCGAGAATCTTGGGATCACCCCCGAAATGCTGCTGCCAGAAGGCATGGCTGAGGATGAGCGTCTTCTCGCCCCCCGGCCGGTCTTCCTCGGCCAGGAAGGTGCGCCCGAGGTAGGGCTCCACGCCGAAGAGGGAGAAGAATCCGTGGGTTACCTGGCCGGCCGCCACCCGCTCCGGCGCCTGGCCAGGGGAGATCAGGGCACCTTCCCAGAAGCGATAGGCTTGCAAGTCCGAGAGGCTCTGCTGCCGCTTCTGCCAGTCGAGGAAGTCGCCGATCGAGGCTCCT
>DATNKQ010000182.1:0-4487 GCA_035603315.1 Thermoanaerobaculia bacterium | reverse complement strand
CGGCGAGAAGGCGCCGGTGTCGGTCACGCCGTAGGTGTGACCCGGCGGGTTCAGGTAGACCTGCTGGGCGCTGGTGGCGGTATCGGTCACCGTGACCTGGTACTCGACGTCCGAGAGGGCGCCGAAGAAGATCCAGAAGCGGCCGTTCAAGGGGCGGCCGTCCAGCATCTTCAACATCAGCTCGAGGTTGTCGGCTTCGAAGAACCAGAAGGCCCCCGTCTTGTCCGAGAGCGGCACCGCGGTCCCCTCCCCCTCCGCCCCGCCGCCGTGCTGGTTCTTCCAGTGCACCTGGACGGCGAAGCGGCTGTCCAGGAGGCAGAGGGTCCGCGCGTCCGCCGTGCAGGCGGCGCGGGCGGGAAGGGCGGAAAGCAGCAGGGCGACGGCTGAAAGGGCGGCGGCGAGCGGGCGGCGGAGCAGGCGCATCGGGACCTCCTGTCGAAGAGCGGGACCGCACCCGGCACGGTTGGCACGGCTGGCCGGCAGGTCCGGGGCTAATGATATAAGGGAGGAGCATGCAAAACGTCGCCATCCCCCAGCATCCCGTTCTCACCACGGACAAGACCTTCCAACAGCTCGGGCTCTCGGAGCCCATCCTGCGCTCGGTGGCGCGGGTCGGTTTCCTGAACCCCACCGCCATCCAGGCCGCCGTCATCCCCACGGCCCTCGCCGGCCGCGACCTCATCGGCCTCGCCGAGACCGGCTCGGGGAAGACCGCAGCCTTCGTCTTGCCGATCGCCGAGCGGCTGACGCACGGCGAGGGGACCCGCGGCCTCATCGTCTCGCCCACCCGCGAGATCGCGCTCCAGACCAAGGCCTTCCTGGACCTCTTCGGCCGCGACCACGACCTCGACACCGTCTGCTTGATCGGCGGGGTGAAGATGAGCCCGCAGACCCGCGGCCTCGGCCACTATCCGGACATCGTCGTCGCCACTCCCGGCCGCCTCCTCGACCACGTGGAGCGCGGCAGCGTCCGCCTCGACCGCATCGAGGAGCTGGTGCTCGACGAGGCGGACCACATGCTCGACATGGGCTTCCTGCCGCAGGTGCAGCGCATCCTCCAGGAGCTGCCGCGCGACCGCCACACGATGATGTTCTCCGCCACCATGCCGGCCCCCATCGAAAGGCTGGCGCAGCAGTTCATGCGCGACCCCGTGCGCATCGACATCCTCCCCGAGGGGGGGGTGGCCGAGGGGATCAGCCACCGTCTCTACCTGGTCGACCCGGAGAACAAGAAGGCCTGCCTGCTGGCCCTCCTCCATCAGGAGCTGGGGAGCACGCTCGTCTTCATCCGCAGGAAGAGCGACGCCGAGTGGCTGTCGCAGGTCCTCGAGCGCGAGGGCCACCCCGTCGAGCGCATCCACTCCAACCGCTCGCAGGGGCAGCGGGTGCAGGCCCTCCAGGGCTTCCGCGAGGGCGAGCACCGCATCCTCGTCGCCACCGACATCGCCGCCCGCGGCATCGACATCCCGCGCATCCGCCACATCATCAACTTCGACATGCCGGAGACCGTCGAGGACTACATCCATCGCGCCGGCCGCACCGCCCGCGGCGCCCTCCAGGGCATCGTCTCCTCGATCGGCACCTGGCAGGACAAGCCGACGGTCAAGGAGGTCGAGGCGACGCTCGGCGAGGAGATCCCCCGCTGCACCGTCCCCGGCGTCGAGCCCTACGTCGAGATGAAGCCCAAGTCCCCCATGCGGCGCGGCCGGCGGCGGTAGCGGGCGGGCGCTATACTGCCGCCATGGCCGTCGCTCTCCTCCGCGAGCCGCCGCTGTCGCCGCCGCCGGACCTCGGGCCCTACGGCCGCCGGGACTACGATGCCCTCGCGGACGAGCCGCGTTGCGAGCTGATCCTTGGGAGATTCTATCTGACCCCGGGCCCTTCTCCGCTCCACCAGATGGTGGTCTTCCTGCTCGCCCGGCGGCTGGACGAGATCGCCGGCTCGACGGGCGGCCTCGCCTTGCCGGCGCCGCTCGACGTCGTCCTCGCCGACCACTCGGTGGTGCAGCCCGACGTGATCTACATCGCGGCGCCGCGCCGGGGCATCGTGCAGGAGCGGATCGAGGGCGCTCCGGACCTCCTCGTCGAGGTCCTCTCCCCCGGCACCGTCCGGCGCGACCGCGGCGAGAAGCTCGCCCTCTACGCTCAAGCGGGCGTCCGCGAGTACTGGATCGTCGACCCGCGCGAGCGCCAGATCGAGTTCCTGGTCAACGAGGGGGGGCGCTTCGTGGTCGCCCTCCCGGCCGGCGCCGAGTACCGCTCGCAGGCGCTGCCGGAAGTCCACCTCGACCTGGCCGCCCTCTGGCAGCAGCTCGCAGCCAGGCTCTGAGCTCTCTTCGCCGTCCACGGCGTCGACCCCTTCTTCGAGATGAGAATGCGCCGGGACCGGCGTCTGCGCTAAGCTCTGCGCCATCCGTGCGACAAGGCCGGCCTCGCGGCGCGGCCGCGACCGTCAAGGAGACCGACGCCATGCCCGGCATGCTGAGATCGCGCTTGACCTCCACCTTCGTCGCAGCCCTCGCCGTCCTCACCGTTCTCTCAGCGACGCCGGCCGCGCTCGCCGCCGATCTGCTGCCGGCTCCTAGCGGGCTCGACCCCGCTCCCGGCGCCGAGCTCGCCTTCGCCAATCCGGTCTTCACCTGGGAGGCCGTGCCGGGCGCCGCCTCCTACACCGCCGAGGTCTGCCGCGACGCGGCCTGCACTGCGCCGCTCGCCCGCACGACCGGCAACGCGGGCACCGAGTGGCGGCCGGCGGCGCTGCCGGCCGGGGCGCTCTTCTGGCGCGTCATCGCCCGTAGCGCCGACGGGGTCGACGGTACCCCTTCAACTGCCGCGGGGCTCCACATCACCGCCGAGGCCGTGGACAACGTGCCGCCCACCGCCAAGCTCGAGCTCGACGGCCGCCACATCCGCATCGCCGATCGCCTCTTCGCGGCGCCGGACCTGAGCGTCCGCGTCGCCGCCACGGACGCCGGCTGCGGGGTCCGCCGCACCTGGCTCGTCGTCGACGGGCGCGAGTCGGCGGCGCCGGCCGCCGGCGGCCCCTGGCAGGCCGGCGCGCACACCGTCGCCGGCGCCGCCGTCGACCGCTGCGGCAACCGGGTCGAGGTGGCGGCGCTCGCCTTCACCACCGACGTCGAGCCGCCGGCCATCGCCTGGCAGCCGGCCGACAACGCCGTCGTCGATCACCGCGGCGATCCGCGGGCCAACCCCCCGAAGCGCAAGAACGCGCCCCCCGAGGACCCGCGCACCCACTCCGGTCTCACCTGGTCGATCGACGGCCGCGAGTTCCGGCCTCTCCCGCTGGGCGCCCAGGAGGAGATCGCCGGCGACCGCTCGCAGTTCTTCCTCCGCGCCGACCGCGTCCGCCTGACGGCCGACGGCAAGCCGCTCACCGCCACCGCCGCCCATCCGCTCTGGGTGCACGTCGAGGACGCCGGCGTCGGAGTGGAGCGCCTGCGCATCCACCTCCGCCCGGCGGAGCCGGCCGCGACACCCGGCGCCACGGCCTCACCGGCCGTCCTCGAGATCGAGGCCTTCGACCTCGTCGGCAACTCCCGGCGCGTCGAGTGGACCTTGGTCACGCCGTAATAGGGACTGGACGTCTAGCGGGCCGCCGCCGCGCTCCGCTGCAGCCAGTCGTGGAGCGGCTTCTGCTGCCGGCTCTTGAGCTCGACGCAGTTGCGGATGTCCTCCAGGCTGTGCCGCACGGTGCGCTCGGCGCCGGGGGCGCGATGGGCGGCGAAGAAGCGCTCCACGTCGCCTCCCATTCCCGCCTCGCAGATCGAGCCGAGAGCGCCGACGGCGCCGCCGCCGCCGAAGGAGACCACCCGCGTCTGCAGCTCCGGCCAGTGCGCTTTGAGGAACTCCCAGGCGAGGCGCTGTCCCGCCGGGTTGGCGAGGAGCTGGCTGGTGAAGGCCGGCAGGTCCTGGGCGCGCAGGCGCGGCGAGAGGGCGAGGTCGAGCGAGCGGCGGATCAGCGCCTCGTCCCGGAAGGCGGTGAGAGCGGAGAGGAACCGGAAGGTCCACTCGGGGGTCGGCGCCGCGGACATCGCCGCCAGGAAGCGGTCGTAGAGCGCGGCGTCGCCGTTCCTGGCGGCGATGCGGAGGGCGGCGCTCGCCAGGTTGGCGTCGACGGCGGCGGGAGCGTGCAGCGCCTGCTCCGCCAGCCGGCGCGCGGCGGCGATCGCCTGGGGGTCGCCGGCATTGCCGAGGGCCTGGAAGACGGTGGCGCGGAGCGTCTTGCGGTCGTCGGAATCGCCGGGCGCGGCGGCGAACCCCAGCTCCTGCGCCGCCGGCTTCAAGAGGCTGGCGAGCCAGCTGCGGTAGCGCTCGCGATCCCCCTCCTCCACGAGGTAGTTGCCCACGTACTGCAGGCGGTCGATGAGGAGCGAGGCGACCGCCCGCTCGCGGCTCCCCTGGAGGCCCTGGGCGAGCGCCAGGTAGTCGGCGATGCTGGTGCGGCCGACGCGGACGAGGGCCCACTG
>DATNKQ010000173.1:0-6287 GCA_035603315.1 Thermoanaerobaculia bacterium | reverse complement strand
AGCTTCGCGGGCGCGGCGTGCGGCAGATAGTGGACGGAGTCGAGCGGCGCCATCGCCGCCACGTAGCCCTCCTGCCGATCGCGGGAGAGGAGGGTCTGAAAGGCCAGGGCCTGGGTGCCGTGGCCGTGCATCCAGGAATCGCTCTGGGCCGCGAGGCCGGCCATGAGGACGTAGGCCGAGACCCGCTGATCGATCCCCGCCAGGACGCCGCCGGCGGTCGCTCCCAAACTGTGGCCGACGTAGGCGAGCCGCGCCGTGTCCACCTCCGGACGGGAGGCCAGGAGATCGAGCCCCCGCCGCAGGTCGACGACGGTCTGGATCAGCTCCTTGCGGTCCGCCTCAGCGTCCCAGGGCTTGGCCGGCTGCCCCTTCGCCTCCGGACGGGTGTGCGGGGCACCGACCAGGAGCGAGACCATTCCGCGGCCGGCGAGGGCCACCGCCTCGTCCAAGAAGGTCGAACGGTCCCCTTGTCCGGAATGGAGGAAGAGCGCGGCCGGCTGTCTGCCGGCGGCGGCGGGCAGCACCAGGAAGGCGGGAACCCGGCCGCCCGCCGGGCTGACGTAGGAGAGGTCGACGACACGGACGTCGCCGCGCCGCTCGCTCCCCGCCTCGCGGACGTCCAAGGGCGCTCGGTCGTCGTAGTCGAAGAGCCGGCGGCTCTCCTCGTAGCTGCGGTCGCCCGCCAGCTTCGCGAGATAGGCCACCGCGTCGTCCTCGGGACGGAGGAAGGACATCACGGCGGCGTTGAACTCCTCCGGGCGCTCCAAGTGGACGAGGTGTCCGGACCCAGGGATCACCACCCGCCGCGAGCCGGCGATGCCGGCGTTGAGGGCGCCGGCATGGGCGTGGACGTCGGGGATGTCGGAGGCGCCGGTCACCAGGAGCGTCGGCACCCGGATCTCGGCCAGCCGGGGAAGGGCCGGCCGCGCGGCCGGCCGTGGCCGCGGCCCCGAGCTCTGCACCTGGCCCGGGTGCTGCCGCCAGATCTCCCGCAGCCGCCGCCGGACCTCGGTGCTCTCGGGAGCGGTCAGATAGGGGTCGTTCGCCCAGGCCTCGATCGTCTTCGCGAGGTCCTTGTCCATCAAGGTCGGCCGCAGGTTCGCCAGGCTGCGGCGGAGGAAGTGCTCCGAGTAGTCGAGGCCGCCGACCACGGCCCCCACCAGCACCAGCGCCGAGACGCGGTCGGGGTGCGCGAGCGTGAAGTCGACGGCCAGGCCGCCGCCGCTCGAGGCGCCGACGAGGACGGCGCGATCGACTTTCAGCGCGTCGAATACCGCCAGCAGGTCGTCGACATCCGAATACGGCTCCGCGCCGCTCTCCGTGCGTCCATAGCCGCGGCGGTCGTAGCGGATGGCGCGGTACTTCCGAGCGAAGACGGGGAACTGGCCGTCCCAGGTGACGCTGTGGACGAGGCCGTCGTGGAGGAAGACCAGCGGCGGCCCCTGTCCCAGGACCTCGTAGTAGAGCCGCCCGCCGGCGATCTGCACGTACCCGCTCGCGGGCTGGGCGTCCGTGGCCGCCGGGACATTGGCGGCACCCGCCCGTGCGCCGCCGGCGCCGATGAAGACGAGGAGAATCGCGGCGAGGAGGACGCGGGCCGGTGCCGCCTGCGAGTGCATCGTAGGTTCGGGCACGCGCGCTCCTCAGGGTCGAGCCGGCGGCAGCACCAGGATCTGCCCGGACATCTCGGGTTGGTGGACGGTGCAGAAGAAGGGGAAGATTCCTTCCTCGTGGAAGGTGAAGACGAACGAGGTCTTGGCGAGGGCCGGCAGCTTCACCTTCATGAGCACGGCGTCGCGCGGGTCGAGGAGCATGAAGTCGTGCTCGTCGTCCTCCTGGAGGTTCCAGAACGTCACCCGCGTCGGCACGTCGCGATGCACCGCGAAGACGGGGGGCGAGAAGGCGTACACCTCGCCGAAGGCCTTCACCGTCTTCTGCGGCCCGGTCTCCTTGATCGCCACGGCCGTCGTGAGGACGACCATCGCGGCGCCGATCCGCCCGGAGGTGGCAACGCTCAGCACCTTGGCGGCGGCGGGGCCGGGGAGGATGTCCGGAGACCGGCTCTGGCTCACAGGCGAGGGGCCCATGGCGAGGGCGATCACCGCCGGCAACCATAAGAGGCGCGCGGTCATCTCGCCTCAGAACCGCCGGCGCACGCCGACGAGCAGGCCGGCGTCGGCGGTGTTGTCGAAGGAGAAGAGGTTCTCGGTGAAGGCGAGGTAGAGGGTCCTGTCGCGGCCGAGGCTGTGGTGGACAGCGAGGGTGGCGAGATAGGTGTTCGCCGTCAGCGGGCTCCCCTTCTCGCGCCGGAACGGGCTCTGCGAGAGATCGAGTTGGAGGAGGGCGGAGTACGACGAGAAGAGCGCCCGCTCGTAGGCGAAGGAGCCGGCCAGGACGAGCTGCGACGGCGTGCCGAGCTCCTTCCAGGACGAGAGGGCGAGGGCGGAGAGGGTGAAGTGCAGGCTGGACCGCGCGAAGGCGCGCCCGCCCAGGAGCTGCACCCCGAGGTCGGGCCGGCCCGAGCTGTAGAGGCTGTCGCGCGCGCCGGTGGGCGCCTTCCCCAGCAACTGGATCGCCAGGCGGTCGAGCCCGGCGGTGGGCGGCAGGGCGAGCTTGGCGCCGAGGACGAGGTCGCCCAGGGCCGGGCCGGGGGCAACCTCCCGGGTCAGGGAAGTGGCGCCCGACCGGAGGTAGACGGTGTAGGTGTTTCGTGGCACCGTCAGCCGCTCGTTCTGGCTCAAGCCGAAGCCGGAGTGAAACCCTTCGATGAGGCGGTCGGTGTAGCCGCCGCCGGCGTCGATCACCGGCAGCACAGCTTCCAGCTCCAGCCCGCCGGCGAAGCCGCGCCGCAGCGTGATCGCCGTCCGGCTCACCTCGCCGTCGAGGAAGTAGAGCGTCTTCGCAGGGCCCAGGCGGCGCGCCAGCGCATCCGCCTCCGCAATCGACAGCGGCGCCCGCGATCCATGCGCCTCGAGCAGCTTGTCGAGCGCGTCGGACTTGGCGAAGGTGTTGGCGACGCCGTACTGCAGGCCGAGCTCGCCGACCCCGGCGGCCAGCACCGCCGCCGCCTCCGGATGAGGCGAGAGGAGGCCGGTCGAGAGCAGGAACTGCGGGCCGAGAGCGACCGGACCGCCGAGGACGACTGCGGCGCCAGCGTCCGTCTGCGCCATCGCGGGAAGCGCCGCGAGAAGCCCGCAGACCGCGAGACGGCAAAGCTTTTCGACGACAGATCTCATCGTTCTCCGCCCCTTGGCCTCTTCCCTACGGCTCAACCTGGATTGGTCGCGGAGGAATGTACCACCGCTCACCTTGTCTACTTGAGCGCGCCCGTGCGGAGAAAGGTGTCCCAGAGCCGCCGCCAGGGATCCCAGCGGTGTCCGCCGGGAGTGGTGAACACCCGCTCGGGAGGGAGGACCGCGGCGAGCAGGCGGTCGCCGGCGACAAAGCGGTCGCGGGTGCCGTAGCCGAGGTAGAGCGGGGTGGCGGAGGGGGCGGATAGACCGGCGTAGGTCTCCTGCAGCCAGCGCCAGAGCTGCCGCGGGTGAAAGCGGTCGCTCGGAAGATCGACGGGCTGCCAGCGCCCCAGGCCGCCCGCCGCCGCGATCTCGTCGGTCACGTCGCGCTCTCCGAGGTAGGGCGCGAGGAGCACGACCCCGCTCACAACGCCCGGGTGGGCGCGGAGGTAGAGGAGCGATCCCAGTCCGCCGATCGAGATCCCCACCAGCCAGATCCGACGGTAGCCGCGCGCCCGCGCCGGGGCGATGACGTCGGTCTCCAGCCGCTCGATGACCGTGCCGTTCAGGTAGTAGCCGAGGTGGGCGTCCACGGCGAGCAGGTCGACCGGCAGGCCGCGCTCGCGCACCGCCCGCGCGAAACCGTGGCGGTCGAAGTTCTCCGGCGAGTCTCCCCGGCCGGGGAGGAAGATCACCAGCGTCCGGCTCTCCGCGGCCGGTCCGCCGAGGCGGAGGGTGGCCAGCGGTGCCGTCGCCGGCGGCGGCCGGTAGCAGCCGGAGAGAGCGGTGAACGCGGCGAGGACGGCAGCCGCCCTCTGGCGGAAGAGAAAAAGGCGGCGATGGGGATCTCGTCTCACCCACCGCCGCATCGGGAGAAAAATCCTGCCGGCCAAGCCGGTCGTGTCTTCCGCTGAGAGCAAATCACGTACCACCTCGGGTTCGAGACTACAATGCCTTCCCAATGCCGGCCGAGGTCCCGGAGAGCCATTCTCCCTCCGACCGCCTCCTGCGCAAGCTCGGGGCCTGGGATGGGACGCTCATCACGATCGGATCGATCGTCGGCACCGGCATCTTCATCACCACCGGCGACATGGCGCGGTCGCTCCCCCACGCCGGCCTCATCCTCGTGGTGTGGGTGGTGGGCGGGCTCCTCACCCTGGCCGGCGCCCTCACCTATGCCGAGCTGGGGGCCGCCTTCCCGCGCGCCGGCGGCATCTACCACTTCCTGAAAGAGGCCTACGGGCCGCTGTGGGGGTTCCTCTACGGCTGGACCTCCTTCCTCGTCATCATGTCGGGGGGCATCGCCGCCATCGCCGTCGGCTTCGGCGAGTACCTGGGGAGCTTCCTGCCCTTCTTCTCGACCGGCCGCGTCCTCCTCTCGCTTCCCCTCGGCTCGTGGACCTGGACGCTGAACGGCGGCCAGGTGGCGGGGGCCCTCGCCATCGTCTTCCTGACGGCGGTCAACTACGTGGGCCTGAAGGAAGGCGCCTGGGTGCAGAACTTCCTCACCCTCGTGAAGATCGGCTCAATCGTGCTCTTCGCCGGCGTCGGCCTCCTCGTCCGCCCCGTGGTCGCCGGCCAGCTCGGGGCGCCCATCGCCGGAAGCGGCCTCGCCGGCGCCGGCCTCCTCACCGCCTTCGGCATCGCCATGATCGCCACCCTGTGGACCTACGACGGCTGGTACAACCTGACCTTCTCGGCCGGCGAGATGAGGGACCCCGGGCGCACGCTGCCGCTCGGGCTCATCGGCGGCACCCTGATCGTGATGGCGCTCTACACCCTGCTCAACCTGGTCTACGCGCGCGCCCTGCCGGTGGCCGCCATGGGCCGCACGGGGCGCATCGGCGAAACCGCCGCGGCGGCGCTCTTCGGTCCCGGCGGCGCCCGGCTGGTGTCGGCGGCCGTGCTCGTCGCGAGCTTCGGCTGCCTCTCCTCGACCATCCTCTCCTGCTCGCGGATCTACCTGCCGATGGCCGAGGACGGCCTCTTCTTCCGCTCGCTCGCCTCCGTCCACGAGCGCTACCGCACCCCCGGCCGCTGTCTCTGGGCGCAGAGCGCCTGGGCCCTCGTCCTCACGCTGTCGGGGAGCTACGAGCAGCTCTACACCTACGTCGTCTTCGCCGGCGTCCTCTTCCACACCGCGACCGGCGCCGCCGTCTTCGTCCTCCGGCGCACCCGCCCGGAGCTCGACCGCCCCTACCGCGCCTGGGGCTATCCGGTGATCCCCGGGCTCTTCATCCTCGCCTCGCTGCTGCTGGTCGTGAACACCCTCGTCGAGAAGCCGAAGGAATCGCTCTGGGGCCTCCTCTTCGTCGGTCTCGGGCTCCCCGCCTACCTCTACTGGCGCCGGCAGCCCAGCCCTCCGATCGCGCCCATCCTGCCGAATCCGCCGATCGAATAGCGGCAGCCGCCCGCGAGCGGCTATCCTGCTGCGCGGCATGGAACCTCTCCCGCGGCCGCCGACCGTCTTCCTCCTGTCGCCCGCATCGCCCGCCGGCGTGCGCGCCCGGCAGCTGGCCTCCGCCCGCGCGCAGTTCCCCACCGCGCTGCGGTTCCGATCGCCGGAGGGAGTGCCGGTCGCGGAGGCGTTCGCGTTCCTCAGCGCCCTCTACTTTCGCGGCAAGATCGCCTACGCGCGGCGCTTCGCGACACCTCCAGAAGGCCTCGCGACGGGCGCCTTCGTCATCGCTCCCGGCTTCGGCCTCGTGCCGCCCGACTGGCCGCTCACCCCCGAGCGCCTGAAGAAGCTCCGCCGCACCCCGGTCGACCTCGCCAGCCGCGCCTACCATCGGCCCCTGCGGCAGGCCGCCCTCGAGCTCGCCGGCCAGCTGGGCGAGCACGGCCGCGCCGTCCTCCTGGGCAGCATCGCGACCGGCAAGTACGTCGACGTGCTCTTGCCGGTCCTCGGCGCGCGCCTCCTCTACCCGCGTCCCTTCCTCGGCACCGGCGACATGCGCCGCGGCTCCCTGATGCTGCGCGCGGCGCGGAGCGGCGAGGAGCTGGAGTACTCGGCGGTGGAAAGTCGAGCGCGCCGGCGCTCGTAGCTGCCAGGCT
>DATNKQ010000142.1:0-19240 GCA_035603315.1 Thermoanaerobaculia bacterium | reverse complement strand
GACCTCCTCCGCCAGCCGGGCGCTGGCGCGCCGGTCGGCGCCATCCAAGAGCTCGCGGTCGATCTCGGCGAGCCGGCGCTCCACGGCCTCGGTGCCGCCGGCGGCCGCGGCGAGGGCGGCCAGGCGGGCAACCAGCTCATCACGCTCGGGGAGCTCGGCCGGCAGGGCTGCGGCGAGGGCGGCCAAGCGGGAGGGCACGTCCAGGGCGGCGACCTCGGCGCGCTCGCCCGGGGCGGTCAGCTCGCGGAGGTGGGACCAGGCCGCCTCGACGGCGGGGGCGCAGTAGCGCAGGCTTGAGATCTTGCCCTTGGCGCCGCGCTCCCGCCGCCGCGCGAAGACCTCTTCCAAGGCGTTCCCCACGAGGTCCAGGGGAACCCCCTCGCGATGCCACCGGCGGGCGACCTGCCAGTCCGCGGGCGACAGCAGGAGCGGCGAACCCCGCAGCCGCACGAAGACCTCCTCGATGGCCCGGAAGTAAGCGTGATCGTCGTCGTCGGGCTCCGTCATGCGGTCGGCTCAGAGCTTGTGAATTTTTCTTATCCGGCGCGGTTGCCGCGCGAGAACTTAGGGCCTGTCATCCCGAGCGGGAGCGAGGGACCTGTGCGGCGGGAGGCCTTCCAAACCTCTGCTAGCAAAGGCTTTCGCACCGCCCTTCCCCCAGGTCCCTTGCTCTCGCTCGGGATGACAACCGGGAGGGCGTTCCTTTCGGCCTGGGGGTAATCGCTAGGTCTCGGCAATTCTTCACACACGCTCAGCCAGGCTCCTGAGGCGCGCCGCCCTTCACCCGCGGTTCTTGTCGTAGATGAGCTTCAGGCCGGCGAGGGTCAAGAGGGGATCGACCTCGCGGATGTACTTCGATCCGGAGGCGATGAGGTCGGCCTGGCCGCCGGTGGCGACCACCGTTCTGATGCCGGGGATCTCCCCCATCAGGCGCTCCAGGATGCCGTCGACGAGGCCGATGTAGCCGTAGTAGATGCCGGCTTGCATGGCCGCCGCGGTGTTCCTCCCCACCAGGTCGGACGGCTTGCGCACGTCCACCCGGTAGAGGCGCGAGGCGTGGGCGAAGAGCGCCTCGGCGGAGATGGTGATGCCGGGGCAGATGATGCCGCCCGCGTACTCGCCGGCGGCGTTGACGACGTCGAAGGTGGTGGCGGTGCCGAAGTCGACCACCACTACCGGCGACCCGTAGCGCTCGCGCGCCGCCACCGAGTTGACGATGCGGTCGGCGCCCACCTCGGCGGGGTTCTCGTAGCGGATGGGCATGCCGGTCTTGACGCCCGGCTCTATAAAGAGAGGCCGCTTGCCGAAGTAGCGGCGCGCCATCTGCTCGAGGGTGTGGTGGAGCGGCGGCACGACTGAGGAAATGACCACCGCCTCGGCCTCCTGGGGATCGATGGCGGTGCGGCCGAAGAGCGGCAGGAGGAGGGCGCCGTACTCGTCCGCCGTGCGCTCGGTGTCGGTCGACAGGCGGAAGCTCTCCGCCAGCACCTCGCCGCGGTAGATGCCGAGCACCGTGTTGGTGTTGCCGACGTCGACGACGACGAGCATTCCCGTCCCCACCGGTTTCCTGACCTTCATTGCGCGATCACCTCGCCGGCAGAGACCCGGACCTCGCCGCCGGCGGTCTCGAGGAGCAGCATGCCGCGCTCGTCAAGCCCCGCGAAGCGCCCCTCGACGACCTCCTCCCCCACCCGCACGGAAAGCGAATCGCCGGGTTGGTGGAGGGAGTACTGGCGGTAGCTGGCGACGGCGTAGGCGGCGTCGCCGACATGGATCAGCTCGCGCTCGACGCCGGCCACCAGGTCCCAGGTCAGGCGGGCGAGCGTCACTTCCGCCCCTCCCGCCAGGCGCAACGAGGTCGCCCGCTCCGGCAGCTCCGCCGCCGACTGGCCGTGGTTGACGCCGAAGCCGATGACCGCCATCGAGCATTCTTCGGGCTTGAGCAGCGTCTCGATCAGGATGCCGCCGATCTTCCGGCCGCCGACCATGAGGTCGTTCGGCCACTTGAGCCGGCAGGGCTCCGGCAGCAGGCCGTCGAGGACCCGGCAGAGCCCGACGCCCACCAGGAGGGGCAAGGTCAAGAGCGACTCGGCCTCCGCCACCGGCATCGTCATCGTGGCGTAGACCCCCTTGCCCCGCGGGCTCGACCAGGCGCGGCCGAGCCGGCCTCGGCCGCCGCTCTGGGCGAAGGCGAGCAAGAGGGCGTGGGGGAGGTCGGTGCACTCGCGGTCGTAGTCGGCAACCACCGCCCGCGCGAGCGCGTTGGTCGAGCCGACCTCCTCGAGGATGCCCACGTTCTCCGGCCCCACCGCCGGTGGGCGCTGGAGCTCGAGGTCGCGGCGGAAGTCGGCGAAGTCCATTGGCGAACGGCCCCTCAGGGCAATCCGAGGCTGGAGCGCAGGGTGACGTGCCGATCCTTCATCTGCGCCAGGTCCAACCGGCTCTTCTCGACGACGTGGGGCGGCGCGTTGCCGGTGAACTGGCGGTCGCCGAGCCGCGTTTCCGCGCGCGAGATCCGCTGCTCCAGCTCCGCCAGCTCGCGCTCCAGCTTCTTCCTCACGGCCTCGCCCATCTCCCCCGCGCTCACCGCGACCTCGACCCCGCGGACGGAGTCCTGGACCGTCCCCGGTGACGAAGCTCCCGGCTGGGCCTGGATCTTCGCCACGGCATTGCAGAGCGGCTGGATCAGGCCGAGCTCGCGTTCGAGAAACCGGCGGATCGGCTCGACGGGCGTCGACAGCAGGAGATCGACCCGGGCTTTCGGTGCGATGCCGTTCTCCGCGCGGATCGTCCGCACCCGCGTCACCACTTCCATGAAGATCTCCATGCTCTCTTCCAGCTCGGCGTCCTCCCACGCCGGCTCCCGCTCGGGATAGGGCGCGAGGCAGATGGTCTGGGGGTGGATCCGCTCGTGGCCCGGCAGGCGCTGCCAGACCTCCTCGGTGAGGAACGGCATGACGGGATGGAGCAGGCGGAGGCTGCAGTCGAGGACGGTGAGCAGCACCTCGCCCACCCGCGGCCGCGGCGCCTCGCCCAGGAGGGCGGGCTTGGCGAGCTCGATGTACCAGTCGCAGAGATCGCCCCAGAAGAAGTGGTAGAGCCGGTGACAGGCCTCGTCGAAGCGGAAGCTCGAGAAGCGCTCGCCGACCTCCCCCGCCGCCCGCGACAGCCGCGAGAGGATCCAGCGCTCGGGCGCCGCCAGACCTGCCGTGTCAAGCGCCGCCGCCACTTCCGCCTCCCCCACCCGCGACAGGGCGAAGCGGGCGGCGTTCCAGATCTTGTTGCCGAAGGCGCGGTAGCCCGCCATCTGCTCGCGGTTCAACGGGATGTCGCGCCCCGGCGCGTCGAGCGCCGCCAGGGTGAAGCGCAGGGCGTCGGCGCCGAACTCGGCAACCAGGTCCGATGGATCGAGGACGTTGCCCTTCGTCTTCGACATCTTGACCCCCTGAGCGTCGCGCACCAGGCCGGTCAGGTGGACTGCCGCGAACGGCACCTCGCCGGTCAGCTGCAGGCCCATCATCGCCATCCGCGCCACCCAGAAGAAGAGGATGTCGTGGCCGGTGACGAGGACGTCCGTGGGATAGAAGGTGGCGAGGTCGGCCGTCGCCTCCGGCCAGCCCAGGGTCGAGAACGGCCAGAGGCCGGAGGAGAACCAGGTGTCGAGCACGTCGGGGTCCTGGGTGAGGCGGTCGGTGCCGGCGGCGGCCGCCGCCTCGGCCAAGTCGCGGGCGACGAAGCAGCGCCCCTCCTCGTCGTACCAGGCGGGGATCTGGTGGCCCCACCAGAGCTGGCGCGAGATGCACCAGGGTTTGATGTTCGACAGCCAGTGCTCCCAGGTCTTGTCGTAGGTGTCGGGCACCAGCCGGAGCCGGCCGTCGCGGAGCGCCGCCAGCGCCCGCTCGGCCATCCCCGAGACGTCGCAGAACCACTGCGTCGACACCAGCGGCTCGATCGGCTCGCCGCTGCGCTGACTGTGGCCGACGTTGTGCACGTGGGGCTCGACCTTGACGAGGTAGCCGCCGGCGCGCAGCAGCTCGACCACCTTCTCGCGCGCCGCCTGGCGGTCGAGGCCCTGGAACTCCGCGCCCGCCGCCGCCGTCATGCGGCCGCGGGAGTCGATGACGGAGATGCCGGGCAGGCCGTGGCGGCGCCCCAGCTCGAAGTCGTCGGGGTCGTGGAAGGGGGTCACCTTGACGAGGCCGGTGCCGAACTCGCGGTCGACGGCGCGGTCGGCGACGAACGGCAACCGCCGGCCGACGAGCGGCAGAATGGCGGCGCCGCCGGCGAGATGGGAGTAGCGCTCGTCCTCGGGATGGAAGGCGACCGCGGTGTCCCCCAGCATGGTCTCCGGCCGGGTGGTGGCGACGACGATCCGCTCCGCGCTCCCCGCGACCGGGTAGGCGAAGTGGTAGAGCTTCCCCTCGACCGTCCGCATCTCGACCTCGAGGTCGGAGACCGCCGTCGCCAGGACCGGCGACCAGTTGACCAGGTACTCGCCGCGGTGGATCAGCCCCTCGCGGTGGAGGCGCACGAAGGCCTCGCGCACCGCCCGCGACAGCCCCTCGTCCAGGGTGAAGCGCTCGCGGCTCCAGTCGCAGCTCGCCCCCAGCATGTCGAGCTGCTCGCGGATGCTGCCGTGGTACCGGTCCGTCCAGGCCCACATGCGCTCGAGGAAGCGCTCGCGGCCGAGCTGGCGGCGGCAGGCGCCCTCGCTCTCCAGCTGGCGCTCGACCATGAGCTGGGTGGCGATGCCCGCGTGGTCGGTGCCGGGGAGGAAGAGGGCATTCTTGCCGCGCATCCGCTCCCAGCGGGTCAGCAGGTCCTGGAGCGTGGTCTGAAGGGCGTGCCCGAGGTGGAGCTTGCCGGTGACGTTGGGCGGCGGGATCACCAGACAGAAGCGGGGGCGCGCGGAGGGCGATTCGGCGACGAAGCAGCCGGCCTCCGCCCACCGCTTCTGCCATGCCGCCTCATAGCTCCGCGGATCGAAGCGCTTGTCCATCTCTGTGCCGCTGGCGCTCAAGGGGGCGTCCTCGGAGAGGCCCGCGATGCGCGCGGGCTCTCAGGCTACTCGACCTGCGCCTCGAGCTCGCGCAGGCGGTCCTTGATGACCACCTCGGCCATGTCCGGGATCACCTCCCAGGCGACGTCCCGGACCACCCGCTCGCCCAGCAGCTCGACGACCTTGCGCGCGATCCGCTCGACGTCGCCGTCGCTGAGCGAGCCGGCGAGAGCGGCCGAGGGCGCGGCGGCAGCCGGCGCGGAGGCGGACGGCTCGGATCTCGCGGAGGGCGGCTCGGTTGCCGCCGGCGGCGTTGGGGACGCCGCTTCCCGCTGCGGCTCGCCGGCGAGAGGCGCCGCGGCGGCGCTCTGCCAGGCGGCGGGAGGCGAGAACGGCTCCGAGGCCTCGGCGGGCAGGGCCGGTATGTCTTCCAGCAGGGAGTCGTCGAGGGCGAGCTCGGCGGGCAGCGGCTCCATCTCGAAGACCTGCTCGTCGACCCGCCCGTAGGCGGTGATGGGCGGCGGTTGCGGCACCCCGGACGCCTCGGGCGCCGCCCAGTCGAAGCCGGCCGCCCGGATCGTCGTGGCGCCGGGCGCCTCCGCGGCGGCGGGCGCCGCGTGCGCTGCCGGCGCTGCTGGGGCCATGGGCTCCGGATGGGCTTCCGGCTCGGCCTCGATCTCGAAGCTCGACCATGCCGGCTCGGCGGGCTCCGGGTGCTCCGCCGCCGCCGCATGGCTCTCATGGATCTCCTGGCTCTGATGGCTCTGAAGGCTCGGAGGCGGCGGGACGGCGGCCGGCTCGGCCGGGGCGGCCGCCGGAGGAGCCGATGGAGCGGCCGGCGCGGCTGCGGCCGGAGTCGGTGGAGCCGTGGGAGCCGCAGCTGCCGGGGCAGGAGCAGAGGCGGGCGCCGCTGCCGCCGCTCCCTCGTCCAGATGCGCGAGGAGCTGCTGCACGACCTGCAGGAGCTCCTGCGAGTCGAACGGCTTCTTGAGGAAGGAGTCGGCGCCGGCGGCGCGCGACTGCGCCTCGTCGAACGGCTCGAAGGTGCCCACCAAGAGGAGCACGGGCACGCCCGGCCGGCGCTCCTTGGCGCGGCGGCAGACCTCGTAGCCGTTGGCGCCCGGCATGTGGACATCGGCGATGACGAGGTCGGGCTGCAGGGAGTCGAGCTTCGCCAGCGCCTCGTCGCCGTTGCTGACCGCGTTTACCTCGAAGTCCTCGTCCATGAAGGTCAGCTCGATGACCTTCTGGATGGTGACGCTGTCGTCGGCCAGCAGGATGCGTCTGCTCATGAAACCTCCGATAAGTGCCGATTACGCTAACACCGCCGGCCGCGACTCGTCAAACCTTTGTGACGGCAGGGGTTACGCCGCGGCGAAGCGGTCCTTGAGGTACTGCACGATGTCCTTGGTGGAGGTGCCGGGGAGGAAGATGGCGTCGATCCCGGCGCTCTTCAAAGTCGCCATGTCCTGCGCCGGGATGATGCCGCCGGCGAAGACCAGGATGTCGTCCGCCCCCTGCTCGCGCAGCAGGCGGGTGACCTCCGGCAACAGGCTGTTGTGGGCGCCGGAGAGGATCGACAGGCCGATGGCGTCGACGTCCTCCTGCACCGCGGCGTTGGCGATCTGCTCGGCGGTCTGCCGCAGCCCGGTGTAGATCACCTCGTAGCCGGCGTCGCGCAGCGCCCGCGCCACCACCTTGGCGCCCCGATCGTGGCCGTCCAGCCCCGGCTTGGCGATCAGGATGCGGACCTTCTTCTCGGCCATGGTGGCGGATTGTAGCAGAGGGGAGAGCGCCCTCCCGGGCGGCCTGGCGCGCTGTGTCGCCCAGTGTCGGAGAACGTCGCCCGAATGTCGAACAGTGACGTCGTGGCGCCGCGGCGGCCCGCCGCCCGGGGAGCGATGCCCGGCGCGCCGGTGGCACGCTCCCTGCTATGGCGCCTCGGTCAGGAACCGCAATCGCCATGCTGTCGCTCCCAGGTGATCACCACCGGGGAGAAACCATCGGGGAGGGCCTCTCATGTCGATCTCCATGCAGGTAACGGAGTTCCCGGTAATTTTCAACTCGGATGGACCTCCCACCTTCCAGGGAGGTTTGATCAGCTCCAACGGCTCGGTCACGATCGTCAGCATGGAGCTCAGCAGCTCGGACCCCCAAGCCATTTTCCCTGCCGTCGACGCGCCCCAGCCGCCGATCATCTGGATGTCGGGCCCGCCCCAGTCTTCGACTAACCCGATCCAGCCTACCCAGATCTCGCAGCCGCCCAACTTCGTGGTGGGTCTCTTCTCAGGCGGCCACCTCATCCTCATCGACCTCGACGTATCCCCTAACAACTACTTCTTCAGGGTCGGCGTACTCGTCAACGGCTCGGTCATCTATTCCAATGACCCCGTCATCATCAACACGGATCCGCCCCATGACGGCTAGGCAGGCGGTCGCGGTTTGAGGAGGGCCTGGAACTCGGGGGTGGCCCGCAGGGGATCGAACCAGGGGAGGGTGAACCACCTGGCTTCGATCCCCTGGCGGAGCGCTCTCTCGGCGTCGACCTGGGCCGACGAGAGGTCTCCCACCAGGGTGTAGACGAGGGCCGCCTGGTAGGCGGCCTCGCCGTTGCCCTGGGCGGCGAGGAACACCTGCTGCGCCCCTTCCACCGCCCGCCGGCGGTCGCCCAGGTGGGCCAGCGCCTGCGCCCGCACCGACTGCAGCTGCCAGTTGGCGGCGGCGGGGTCGCGGGCGACCAGCTCGGGGAGCCGCCGGTAGAGCGTCTCCGCGGCTTTCTTCTGGCCCGCGAGGAGCTGGGCGTCGGCGAGGTTGAGGAGGACGAGAGGGTTGTCCGGCGCCAGCGTCAGGGCCTGGCGGAAACGCGCCTCCGCCTCGGGGTAGCGTTTGAGGAGCAGCAGGGCAGTTCCCAGGTTGCCGACCTCGGCGGGCCGCGGCGACCGCGTCACCAGCCGGGTGTAGAGGGTGACGGCCTCCTCCGGGCTGCCGTAGTTGAGCTCGATCTGCGCCCGCATGGACTCCGCCCAGTAATACCCCGGGAAGCGGTCGAGGAGGGTCTGGAGATCGCGCCGCGCGCCGGCGCTCTCGCCCAGCCGGTACTCCATGTCGACGAGCCGCGAGAGGCAGAACCAGGAGGGGCGGCGCAGCGCCGCCGCGCGCATCAGCGTCAGGGCCTGCTCGCGGTCGCCGCGGCGCTCCAAGAGCCGGGCGCGGGCGGTCTGGACCTCGGGATCGGCGGGCAGCAGGCGCTCGAGCTCCCCGACCGCCTCCTCGGCCTGGCCCAGGCGCTCGCCCTTCCAGGCGATCTCGAAGAGCGCCAGGAGGGGGCGGGGGTCGGTGGGCGCCAGGGCGCGCGCCTGGTTGAGGACGGCGACGGCGCGGTCGAGATCGGCGGCGTCGCGCCGAGCGCCGAAGCGCTCGCGCAGCATGACGGCCTCCAGGATGAGCGCCTCGAGGAAGCGCGGCGAGCGCAGGCGGAGCGCCGCCAGCCGCTCGAGGAGCGGATCGACGTCCTGCTTCTCGTCCAGCTCGCGGCGCAGGCGCAGGTACTCCGTGTAGTCCTCGGCGCGGACCTCCAGCCGCGGCAGGTCCTGGCGCGGGCGGCGGTCGGGGTAGGCGGCCTGGAGGCGGCCCTGGGCGGCCTCCGCCAGCAGGAAGGGCTGGTCGACCGGCGCCTCGAAGCTTTCGGTCCACAGCAGGCTGCCGTCCTTGCCGAGGATGCGGCTGAGCGAGATCTGGCAGTTGACGGCGCCGCATTCCAGGCGGGCGGTGACCACCTCGTCCGCCGCCGCCGCCCGCGCCACCGCCGCCGGCGGTCCGGGGACGGGGTCCACCTGCTCGGGGGCGAGCGGTGAGATCCCGGAGACCGACAAGAGGCCGCGGAGGAGAGCGACGCGGAGCCCCGAGGCCAGGAGGTCGACGCCGGGGAGGCCCTGCCCGGCGGCGATCACCGGCCGCGGCACGGCGACGTAGAGACGCTGCGGCTCGCGCGCCCGCAAGCGGAGAGCGACGCCCAGGCCGATCGCGACGAGGGCCGTGGCAACGAGGAAAGCGAGGGCTAAGCGCCGCCGGCGGCCCGCCCGCCGCGGCGCGACCGTGGCACGGGCCGAGGTCCGCTCCGCGGGCGGGAGGCGCGAGCCCGGGGGAAGGGTGGCCGGGGTGCTCCCTCCGGGCGGGGCCTCGACGATCGTCGGCAGCTCGGCGGCCGACACCGTCCGCGCGCCCGAGTCCGGGGTCGCCGGCCACTCCAGGGCCGGCAGCACGGCGAGGGCGCTCTGCGGCCGGCGTGCGGGGTCCTTCTCGAGCAGGCTGTCGACGGCCTTCGACACCACGTCCGGAACGTCCGGTCGCAGCTCCTGGAGGGGCGTTTGGAGCTGGGTGCAGATGGCGGTGAGGATGTCGAGCGCCGAGCGGCCGGCGAAGGGGGGACGGCCGGCCAGCATCTCGTACAGCAGGGCGCCCAGGGAGAAGAGATCGGAGCGGTGATCGACGTCGAGGCCCCGGGCCTGTTCCGGCGACATCGAGTGATAGCTGCCGACCACCACGCCGGCGACCGAGAGCGTCACCTCGTCGCCGCGGAGGAGGCGCTTGGCGACCCCGAAGTCGAGGATCTTGGCGTGACCGGAGTCGGTCACCATGACGTTCTCCGCCTTGAGATCGCGGTGGACGATCCCTCGCTCGTGGGCGGCCGCCAGACCCTCCGCGATCTCGCGCCCCAGGCGGAGGGCGCGGGCGAGCGGCAGCGGGCCGGGCTCGAGCAGGCGGGCGAGCGTCGTCCCCCGCACGCGCTCCATGACGATGGCGTCGCCGTCCTCGGACTCGACGATGTCGTAGATGTGGACGATGGCGGGGTGGTTCAGGCCGGCCGCCGAACGCGCCTCGCGGCGGAAGCGCTCGCGGGCCCGCGGGTCCTCGGCCGACTCGCGGCGGATGAGCTTGATCGCCACCTGGCGGTCGAGCCGCTCGTCGTAGGCCTCGTAGACCTCCCCCATGCCGCCGGAGCCGATCCGGCCCTCGATGCGATAGGGACCGATCCGCTGCGGCTGCCGGAGGATCATGGGGCCGCCGTCAGAGCCCGAGCTGCTTGATTCGTCGTTGCAGGCCGCGCTTCGAGACCTCGAGCACCTCGACCATGCGGTCGAGGTCGCCGCCGCAGCTCACGAGCTGGCGCTCGATCTCCTGGCGGGAGAGGTCCCCCGCCTTGCGGAGGGTGGAGCTGGCGTCGATGCGATCGTAGAGCGAGGTGCGGGAGATGCCCAGCGCCGCGGCGGCCGGCTGCAGGCGCCAGCGGTGGGCCCGCAGGCCGGCCAAGAGCTCCTCCTCCGAGACCTCCTCCGGGCGCCGGTAGACCTTGCGGGGCGGGCGCTCCGGCGGCAGCGCCACCGCGACGGAGGAGTCCTCGGGGTCGCCCGGCGATCTCAGGAGCGCCGGCGGCAGCGCGGCCTCGTCGGCGTCGCGGCAGGAGACGGCGAGCCGGCGCGCCACGTTGCGCAGCTCGCGCACGTTGCCCGGCCAGGAGCGGGTGGCCAGGCGGGCGACCAGCTCGGCGGGCAGCCAGGGGCGGCCGGCGGCGCCGGGCCGGTCGAGGAGGTGCTCGGCGCCCAGGCCCGCGAGCTCCTGGCGCAGGAAGTGAAGGAAGAGCCGGCCGAAGTCGTCGCGGCGGAGCGCCAGCGGCGGGACCCGGATCTCGTACCCGGAGAGCCGGTGCAGGAGCGGCGCCCGGAAACGGTCGGCCGCCACCGCCGCCTCCAGGGCGACGTCGGTGGCGGCGATCACGCGGACGTCGACCCGCAAGGTCCCGTCGCCCCCCACCGGCTGGATCTCCCCGCTCTCCAGAGCGCGCAGGAGGAGCGGCTGCACCTCCGGCGGCGTCTCGCCGATCTCGTCGAGGAAGAGGGTGCCGCCGTCGGCCCGGCGGAACCAACCGGCCCGCTTGTGCTCCGCCCCGGTGAAGGCCCCGCGGGCGGCGCCGAAGAGCTCGGCGGCGGCGAGCGTCGGCGGCACCGCCCCCATGTTGAGGACGAGGAAGGGGCGGCCGGCGCGCGGCGAGGCGGCGTGCAGGGCGCGAGCGATCAGCTCCTTGCCGGTGCCGGTCTCGCCGCGCAGGAGGACCGGCACGTCGAGCCCGGCCACCCGCAGCACCTCGCGGCGCACCTCGACGATCGCCGCGCTCTCCCCCACCATGCCGCAGGAGGGCAGGCCGGCCGGCGCGCCCATCGCGTCGAGGAGATGGAGCAGGAGGACCACCCGGTTGGCGAGCAGGAGGACGACGCCGCGCTCGACCTCGCCGGACGTCAGCTCGCGCTCGCCGAGCACCGGCTCGCCGTCCGCCAGGACGGCCGTCCGGGTCTCGGCACAACCCAACCGGACGGCTCCGGCGAGATCTCCGGGGGTGAAGAGGATCGGGCTGCGCGAGAGGTGGGGATCGCCCAGGGGGCGCGGACCTGCCTCCCCCGGCACTGGATGGCTGAAGGCCGGCTCCCCGCGCGCCAGGCGCTGCGGCCGGCCGGCGGCGAGGCCGGTGAGCGCCGCCCTCTCCCCCACCCGCCGCGCGTCGGCATGGTAGAGGATCGTCAGGCTCGGCACGCGGGGCGGCACCAAGGGCCGCCCCGAGATCCCCGACACCCGGGTCTCGACCTGGAGCTGCGAATCCAGCTCCGCATCTTGTCCTGGCACCTGCGCAATCTAACAAGGGCTGCGGGAGGGAGCAAGCGACCGGCCGGGTCGGGGGGCGTCTCCCGTTGGCCTCGCTCCGCTCCTTCGGGGGCGCGCCGGGATCAGCCTGGCTACTTTGGAGGTAGGAGGTGGGGCGCTGCCAGTCGCTGCGCGAGGCCAACGGGAGCCACCGGCGACCGCTTACGGCCGGAGCTCGAAGACGAGGTAGTAGCCGTCGGCGTAGACGAGCTTCGACCGCGGATCGGCCGCCAGCTGGCCGGCGAGCGCGGCGTAGAGGGGCGCCCGCCAGACTGTCGCGTAACGGCAGCCGAAGCGGCGCTCGATCTCGTCGACCGGCGCCGTCCGGCGGCCGTAGGCGAGGTCGGCGTACTCGGCGAAGAGAGCGGGATCTTTGACGTAGAAGAAGGTGGGGTCGAGGGCGACGAGCGACTGGAGGCGCGGCGCGAACCAGAAGAGCGGCGCCGAGTCGCCCCACTGGGCGGTGAAGACCCGGGTGCCGGCCTTGGCGTTCTCCCCCATCCAGCGCGCCATCTCCTGCGGATAGGAGATCCCCGGGGCGTGGGCGCGGCCGATGGCGAAGGTCCACAGGCCGCCCAGCGCCAGCGCCAACGCGACGACGAAGGGCTCCCAGCCGGGGAGGAGCGCGGGCAGCCCCTGGCGACGGCGCTCCGCCGCGGCGAGGGCGAGGGCGAGAAGGCCCAGCGGGGCTCCGACCTCGAACATGCGCTGGAAGAAGAGCGCCCCGGCAAGGAGGAAGATGGCCGCCAGGATCGCCGCCGTGACCGTCGCCCGCGTGCGCAGCCGCGGCTGCCGGAGGAGGCCAAAGGCGACGACGGCGGGGGCGAGGAAGGCCGGCCACTGCTCGGCGAGGACCGAGGCGCCGGGCGCCGTCAGCTCCGCCCCGGCGGTGGCGGCCAGGGCGGCGCTGCCGGCGCCGGCCGACTGCAGGGGGACGACGACGTTCTGCAGATAGGCGAGGCGGAAGTTCTCGGGGAAGTTGGGATGGACGAGCTGGCCCAGGAGCCAGCCGCCGGCGGCGAGCGCCAGCGGGCGCCAGAGGAACCGCCGGTCCTCGGGATCGGCGCCCAGCCAGCCGGCGACGGCGAAGAGGGCGGCGAAGGGGATCGACAGCCAGCCCGCCGTGTGGACCAGCCCGAAGAGAGCGGCGACGGCGAAGAGGGCGGCGGCGCGGAAGCGGCCGAGACGATAAGAAGAGCCTGGCTCGGGGCGCTCGAGGAGGAGACCGAGGACGAGGAGCGTGAAGCCGACCATCCAGACGTGCGGCCGGCACATGGCGACGCGGAAGGCGAACATCGGTCCCACGAGGACGAGGCCGAGGAGGAACCAGTGGGCGCCCGGCACCCGCAGGCGCCAGAGCGCCCAGGCGAAGGCGAAGACGAAGAACGCCTGCCCGAGGAGCGCCCCCACCGTCCCCGCGGTATCCACCGGCAGACCGGAGAGCGGCAGCAGCACGAGGTGGAAAAGGAGCTCCTTGTCGGCGTAGTGGTCGGCGAGGACGGAGAACGGCGTCCAGGGGAAGGCGCGGAGAGGGAAGTGGTGGGCGAGCTCGCGCGCCACTCCCAGGTGGTAGTACTCGTCGTACGACCAAGCCTGCGGCGCCGCCAGCCGACTGGCGGCGAAGAAGAGGAAGACGAGGAGCCCGGCGCCGGCGAGCTTGAGGAGCCGGACGCGGGAAGACCAGGGGGCCGCCGGCGTCGCGGCGGTCGGAGCCGCCGCCTGCCGAGGCGGTCGCCGCACGGGAGAGCCGCGCTTGCCGCGGGCGAAGAGGGCCGGCGAGCCGGCGCCGGTCACCTGGGACGAAAGCATCGGGGCGAGAGTCTATCTTGTCCGCCACGCCATTGCCGGACACAAGGCGACGCAGCGCCGACAAAGCCCCGGCACACCGCGACATATCGCGCCGGCGTCCCACTCGCCGGAAAACCTTTCTTTTGACCGTGGCACGTCACTTGCGATGAGCCCGATGCGCAGGTCGAAAACGTGACAGATGGTGGGCCGGCAGCGGCGGCCCGCGGAGAGCTTGAAGGGATCCGCCGCACAATCTCGCGCGGCCGGCACCTCTGGACAGAGATCCAGAAAGGAGATAATCATGGGCGACGATCAGCAGGTGTATGGAAATGTGACCACGAACTGCCAATTGAACGCGGTGGGTACGCCGAGCCTCGGCAGCGGCAAGTGGGTAAGCGGTCCGTCCACCCAGATCAACCCGCCGACGACGCCGGGCCCGGTCGCTTTCTTCGAGGCCTCGGGGAAAGAGGACTCCGCCGTGGGGACCAACGGACAGCTCTCCTATCAGGGTCCCGACGGAACCGTGTTCAACTTCGTCTTCAGCGACCCCTACGGCGGCGACAACAACTGCACCCTGGCCGTCACCTCCGGCACTCCCGCCAACTATAACTACTCCACCACCTTCAATCAGGGCGACGTCTGCAACTTCAACTCCACGATCACCTACAACAGTCAGCAGGTATATGGCTCGGTGACCACGAACTGTGAGTTGAACCTGGTGGGAACGCCGAGCCTCAGCAACGGCCAGTGGGTAAGCGGTCCGGTAAACCAAATCATGCCGTCGTCGCCGCCGAGCCCAGCCGCTTTCTTCGAGGCCTCGGGCCCCGACGTAGCCGGACAGCTGACCTATTCGGGTCCCGACGGGACACAGTTCATCTTCGCCTTCAGCGATCCCGCCGGCGGCACTACCAACAACTGCACTCTGTCCGTCGCGCCCGGCGGCACTCCTTCCAACTACACCTTCAGCAGCACCTTCAACCAGGGCGACGTCTGCAACTTCGACTCCACCATTACCTACAACGCGTCGTAGGGCTGGCCGAGCGCTCCGGCCGCGGACCGCGATCCGCGGCCGGAGCCGAGGCTCCCGGCGAGCGGAGGCCTTCGCTTCAGCCCGCGGTCACCGCATCGCCTCCATCGGCGACAGGCGGGCGGCGCGGATGGCCGGGTACATGCCGAAGACGACGGCGAGGAGGAGGGCGATGGCCCAGGCGGAGACGAGACCCCAGGGGTTGACGATGAGGCCCCAGGGGAAGAGGTCGGAGAGCGCGCGGCAGACGGCGCTGCCGGCCAGGGTGCCGAAGGAGGCGCCGATGGCGGCCAGCACCACCGCCTCCAAGAGGAACTGGATCTGGATCTGGCGGTCGTCGGCGCCGATCGCCTTGCGCAGGCCGATCTCGTAGCGGCGGTCGGAGAAGGAGATGAGCATCACCGACAGCACCCCCACCCCGCCGACCAGGAGGACGGTGCCGGCGAGGCTGAAGAAGACCACGCTCCAGCCGTGCATCTCGTCTTGGAACTTCTGGTAGCCGCGCGCCGCCTCGGCGTCGAGGTTCTTGATCTCGACGTCCTCGATGCCGTGGTGGGCCTGGCGGGCGCGGGCGAGGACGGCGGCGGAGACTTCGTCGAGCTTGCGGTTCGACTTCAGCTTGACGGTGACCTGCGTGAGCTGGTGGTCGGCGTCCATGCGGTCCATGTAGGTCGACAGCGGGATGAGCACGCCGTTGGCGTCCTCCCACAGCTCGTCGTTGAAGAGCTGGCCGCTGGCCAGCACGCCGACGATGCGGTAGGGCACGCCGGCGATTGGCAGGTCGCGCCCCACCGGGTCGCTGCCGCCGAAGAGCTTCGAGGCCAGCGTGGCGCCCACCACCGCCACCGTCGAGTGCCGCTTCTCGTCGGCCTCGGTAATGCCGCGGCCGAGGCCCACGGGGCGGTCCATGAGGAACATGTACTGGGAGCTGACGCCGTTGACGAAGATGCGCTCGCCGCCGCCGGCCACCCGCACCACGCTGCGCTTGGTGGCGCGGGGCGAGTACCCCAGCACCGTGGGGTCGGCCAGGGTGATGCGCGGCAGGTCCTCGTAGCGCAGGCCGGTGCTCATGGCGAAGCGCTTCTGCTCCTCGGAGGTCTTCGCCTGCTTGGGCACGAGGACCAGGGTGCCGTCCCAGCTCATGCCGGCGAAGCCGGTCGACACTTTGTCCTGCACGCCGTCGAGCACTGAGGTCATCACCACCAGCGCGAAGACTCCCAGCATGAGGAGCGTGAGGGTCAGGATCGAGCGCAGCTTGTGCGCCCAGAGCTCGATCAGGCCGCCGCTCACGACCTCCCACACCAGGGCCGCGCGGACGCCCAGGCTCCGCCGCCGCCGGACGGTCTCGCGTCCAACCTCCGCCACCGGTCCCAGGACGAGCGCCTCACTCATAGCGCAGGGCCTCCATGGGCGACTGCCGGCTGGCCTTGGCGGCCGGATAGAGGGCGAAGAGGAAGCCGAAGGCGAGGGCCAGGAGGGTGGCCCAGAAGAAGCTCAAGGGAGCGAGCGTCAGCGGCACGCCGATCGAGTGCGCGATCGTCCACGCGAAGACGATCCCCACGGCGTAGCCGACGGCGCTCCCCAGGAGCGTCAAAAGAAGCGCCTCGGTCATGAAGGCCTTGAAGATCTCGCGCCCGGGGGCGCCGATGGCCATCTTGACCCCCACCTCGCGCACCCGCTCCTTGAGCGAGGCGAGCTGGATGTTGACGTTGACCATGCCGCCGCCGATCAGCGCCAGCACTCCGGAGAGAAGGAAGATGAGGTTGTAGACCGCCCCCTGGCTGAACTGCCGCTCCAGCCGCTTGGCCACGTCGTCGAGCCGGAAGTCCTTCTGCAGGCGGTGGTTCGAGGTCACCAGGCCGGCCAGCTCCTGGGAGAAGTTGGCCATTGCCGCCAGGTCGGGGACGCGGAAGGTGATGCGGTCCAGGCGGTGGTAGAGATCGCCGTTCATGCGCCCTGCCACCAGGGACGACGGCACGGCGATGAGGCGGTTGCGCCAGGCGAAGATGTTCTGCTGCCCGTCGCGGAAGCGGAAGCTCTTCTCCGCGAAGACGCCGATCACCCTGACCGGCACGTCGCCGATGCGCACCTGCTTGCCGACGATCTCGCCGGTGGGAAAGAAGACGCTGGCAGCCTCCGAGCCGAGGACGGCGACGGAAGTGCCGGCCTCGAGGTCGCGGGCCGAGAAGCCGCGGCCCTGCTCGATGACGTAGCCGTTCATCGCCACGTAGTCGGCGCCGACGCCGGTGACGTCGCGCTCCTGGTCGGCCTGCTCCGAACGCACCCGCGCCCGCACCTGCCGCTGGACGCTGACGGCGTTGACCGCCTTGGCGGTGACCGCGCCCTGGCCGGAGTCGGCATCGGCCAACCGGAGGCCGAGGTTCGCCGTCTGCAGCGCGGAGGGGGCGCCGTCGGCGATGACGTCGGTGGGCAGGACGTTCAGCTTGTCGATGCCGCCGATGCGGGTGAAGATGCGCTCCGCCTGCCGCCGCTGGCTGTCGGAGATCGACATGCCGCCGAGCACCGAGGCGACGCCCAGCATGACGCCGATGGCTTGCAGGAGCGAACGCCCGGGATTCTCGCGGATCTCGATCCAGGCCTCGCTCACGCGCTCGCGGAAGGCGCCGCTCCGCTTCATGCCGCCATCGCCTCCTGGTCGTGGAGAAGGCCGTCGCGCAGCTCCACGCGCCGCTCGGCGAGCGCCGCGATCGTCGGGTCGTGGGTGACGAGGAGCACCGTGTTGCCCTGTTCGTGCAGCTCGCGGAAGAGGGCGAGCACCTCCTGCCCGGTCTGCGAGTCGAGGGCGCCGGTGGGCTCGTCGGCCAGGAGCAGCGCCGGCCGGTTGGCGAGCGCGCGGGCGATCGCCACCCGCTGGCGCTGGCCGCCGGAGAGCTGGCTCGGAAGGGCGCCCGCTTTGTCGAGGATGCCCACCCGCTCGAGCAGCTCCTGGCCGCGCCGCCGGCGCTCCTTGCGCGGCACCCCGGCGTAAAGCATCGGCAGCTCGACGTTGCGGGCGATGGTCGCCCGCGGCAGCAGGTTGTACTGCTGGAAGACGAAGCCGATCTTCTCGTTGCGGATGGCCGCCAGGTCAGCGCCCGCCAGCCGCTCGACCTGCCGGCCGTCCAAGGCGTAGCTGCCGGCGGAGGGGACATCGAGGCAGCCCAGGATGGCCATCAGCGTGCTCTTGCCGGAGCCCGAGGGACCGATGAGGGCCACGAACTCGCCGCGCCGGATCTCCAGATCGATGCCGCGCAGGGCGTGCACGGCGTTGCCGTTGCTGCCGAAGACCTTGGTCAGGCCGCAGGTTTCGATGATCTTCATGACCGGCCGCTCCTAGTTGTTCTCGTCGTCCTTCTCGACCTTCTTGCGGGTGACGTCCTCGAGGGCCACCTGGTCGCCGGCGCGCAGGCCGGCCAGGATCTCCACCCGCTCCAGGGTCGCCACGCCGGCCTTGACCGGCACCGGCTCGAAGTAGCCCTTCCAGTTCTCCGACAGCCAGACGAACTTGCTGCGGCCGTTGAGCGCCTCACGCGCCTTGCCGATCTCCTTGGGCGGGAGTCTGGCCTTCAACCGATAGACGACCGGCTCGCCGAGCCGCCGCTGCAGGGCCTCCAGGGGGATCGACAGGGCGTTGGCCCGGCGCTCGCCGAGGATCTCGACGTTGGCGCTCATGCCGGTGCGGAAGGCGGGGTCGAGCTGGTCCAAGGCGACCTCGATCTCGAACACCTTGATCTTGTCCACCACCTTGGCGGCCGGCGCCACGAAGCGCACTTTGCCCTCGAAGGTCTTCTGCGGATAGGCGTCCAGGGTGACCCGCACCGGCTGGCCGGTGCGCACCTTGGCGATGTCGACCTCGTTGAGATTGACGCGGATGAGGAGCGACTTCAGGTCGGCGACGGTGAACATGACGGTGCCGTCGCTGAAGGAGGAGACGCCCGAGGTGACGGTCTCGCCGAGCTCGACACCCTTCTTGATCACCACCCCGCTCATCGGCGCCGTCACCCGCGCCTTCTGGCTCGCCGAGCCGCCGGAGATGGGGATGCCGTGGTCCTCGACGATCTGGTAGCGGGACCGGGCGTTGGCAAGGGCGTCGGCCGCGAGGTCGCGCGAGGTCTGGAAGTTGCGCAGCGCCTGGCTGCCGATCAGGCCGGCGTCGAAGAGCGCCTTCTGCGCCGTCAGCTCGCGCTCGGAATCGCGCAGCTTGAGGTCGGCCTGGCTGACGCCGGACTTGACGTCGGAGAGCGACTGCGCCTGGTTGACGTCGGGCTCGACCTCGGCCAGCATGTCTCCCTTCTTCACCACGTCGCCGTCGCGCACGCGGAGGCCGACGACCCGCCCCGACACCGCTGACTTGACGTCCACCTTGATCTCGGGATCGACGACGCCCACCTCGCGGACGCTCACCTGGAGGTCCTCGGCCTGCACCTTGCCGAGGCGGAACGGCGACTCCTTCTCCTCCGGCTTGTTGCGGGTGGTGGCCCGCGCCACCACCAGGCTGCCCACCACGAGCACCACCGCGATACTGACGATCAGCCATTTCTTGCGCATGAGGAACCCTTCTCTCTCGAAGACATTCATGGAGCTCGGCTCCAGGTCAGGAAAGTGTCCGTGTGCCACGCCTTCGATCCCTTCTACGCAAGTGGACGCCAAAGGTTACAGGCGCGGGGGTCGCTGAAGCGTGCTCGGGTAGACTCCCGGCCATGCGAACACGGCCGGGAACGCCGGGACCCAGG